>DIUI01000046.1 GCA_002428215.1 Prolixibacteraceae bacterium UBA6162 | reverse complement strand
CACCTCAGCAACTTGTCTGAAGGTTTTTACCGAGGGATCGTTCATGCCCTGCTCTGTTCTCTCCAGCATTCCATCCATGAAATTCTTTGCACTGCTCCAGTAAGTATGGAGTATTCCGGCAAACCGCGGTCTCATGGCTTCGGAGGCATTTCCCCGTAACATTTCTAACATTTCCACCTGCGCGAGGCCTACTTCGGGTTTGTTCCAGGGCGATGCGACTACCGTGTACCCTTTCGACGCAAACAGAACTGGCGTTGGATGCGCTTTTTCATAGTGCCAGTCGCAAATCACTACATCGCGGGGAATAAGGTCGATGGCGCGGTGGGTGTTGTTGTAGCTACCTTCCCAAAGGCCGATGCCGGTGGTTTTGCCATCGATAAGACGGTCGCCCCAAATCCAGAGCGCGGCTTTTCGCTGCGCAAGGTGATTTCTGATGCGGGTAACCTCTCCGGCGAAAAGCTCTGCAGGGTCATGTCCCTGGCATCTGGGGCAATCCGGATGGGCAATGTAAAATACTTCATCCATGCCTGCATGGAAGGCATCGGCCCCAAATGCATCGAGTATCTCATCCACCAAAGCAAAAACTACTTTGTGAACATCGGGATGCTGTGGGCAATAACTTTTACAATAGAGTCCGTCGTCGTTGGGCCAGCTGTATACTTCCGGTATTTGAATGCCCGGAGTTTCATCAAATTCAGGATAGACTTCCAACAACTTTCCCACTTTGTTTGCCCAGGACTGGTGTCCCAAAAGATTGATCTGAGGAATTATACGAATATTGTGCCGGCGGGCAGCATCGGCAATCTTGGTAACATCGCTTGCCGACAAAGGGTTGTTGTCGCGGAGTTCGGGGTGTGAAGTAAATTCATATCCAAAATCTATCCGCAGCACCAAAGTGTTAACTCCGGCTTGACTTAAACGTGTCTCCATTAAAAGTACGAAGTCGGCGACTTCGGAGGGAGCAGGGGCTGCAATGCTGAGTCCCTTAACGCGGTTCTCAGCAAAGGCCGAGAAGTGCGTAAATAGAACCAATACCAAAAGGTGTAATAAAGTCCGGCGCATAATAATTTTTACTGTGATTATATTTCTGTAACTATTTCCAAAATGCCCAAACACAGGCGAGGATTAATTATGGTGTCAAATAGATTCCTCCTTGGGTGCAAATCCCTTGAAGCCTATTCCGGATAAATTGCCTTCATAATATGCGACACCCCATGCAAATATAGCAAAATCGCCATCGCAAACCGGGCAAACCTTCGGCTCACTGTTCGTTAAATGAAGGGCATTGCCAGCCATCTTTTAGATTAATTGGTTTATTTTGCGCAGTGGAACCTGTTTAGAAGGTTCTTGTTTTAAAAGTATTGAATAGGATACTCATAACTTAACCTTTCGGGATTATGGAAAAAAATACCTCTACTCGATCCACCGCAGGCCGGTTATTTCAACGGTCGCTCGATATGATTGAGGTTTTTGGAAACAAATTACCACACCCCGCCACTATATTCGGAATGCTGGCTGTTGGCGTTATGTTTCTTTCGTGGTTTACATCGGCCATGGGATACGAGGCGGTTCACCCCGTTAACGGCTCTGTAATCTCGGTGAAGAACTTAATGAGTGCCGACGGATTCCGCTGGATCTATGTAAGTATGGTTGACAATCTGGTTAAGTTTCCGCCGCTGGGATACGTGCTCGCCGTTATGATTGGACTGGGGGTAGCCGAAGGATCGGGGCTCTTTACTGTTATGATCAGATCGCTTGTGCTGAGTTCCCCCAAAAAAATGATAACAGCCGCTGTTGTTTTGGCGGGAGTTGTTTCCGGATTGGCATCAGAAGCAGGCTATGTGGTGCTCATACCTTTGGGCGCTATGATTTTTCATGCTCTGGGGCGACATCCTATTGCAGGACTTGCCGCTGCTTTTACCGGAGTTAGCGGGGGCTTTGGGGCAAATTTTCTTATTGGTTCGGTTGATCCGATTTTATCGGGTCTTTCCACTACTGCTGCTCAGATTATCGACCCCACGATGGTTATCAACCCTGCGGTAAATTATTGGTTTATGATTGTATCTTCATTCCTTGTGGTGGGTGTTGGCACCTGGATTACCGACAGGCTGGTTGAACCGCGTCTTGGCAGGTACGAGGGAAGCGCCGAAAGAATTCCCATTGAGCAACTCACCCCACGTGAAAAAAGAGGACTCCGATATGCAGGATGGGGTTTTCTTTTCGTTACGGTGCTGCTGGCAGTTTCCATAATTCCCTCCAATGGTTTGCTCCGAAATCCGGAAACAGGTTCGGTGCTGCACTCCCCGTTCTTCGATGGAATCATAATAGGAATCCTTGTGTTTTTTATGATCCCCGGACTGCTTTACGGCATTGTTATGGGGAATATCAAAAACGATAAAGATGTAATAGGTCATATAACGCATTCAATGCGGGGAATGGCCGGATACATTGTGCTTGTTTTCTTTGCAGCCCAGTTTGTTTACTTTTTCAGCTACAGCAACCTTGGATTGGTAGTGGCCATTAACGGTGCCGAAATGCTTACCCGTATCGGTCTAACCGGCATACCCCTTATTCTGGCTTTTGTACTGTTGTCGGCCTTCATCAACATGTTTATGGGGAGCGCTTCTGCCAAGTGGGCCATTATGGCTCCGGTATTTGTGCCCATGTTAATGTTACTCGGATACCATCCCGGGTTAACGCAGGCTGCCTTTCGCATCGGCGATTCGGTTACCAACCTGATTACTCCGATGATGAGCTACTTTGCACTGATTGTGACCTTTGCTCAGAAATATGATCAAAAATACGGAATGGGCACCATTATATCGGCAATGCTTCCCTACACCCTTTTATTAACCGTTACCTGGATGCTGCTGTTGTTTGTCTGGATGCTGATTGGTTTGCCCCTCGGCCCGGATGGCCCCCTATACCTTGGACAATAAACAGTTTTTTATCCATTCTGCCCAATACAATCTCCATCCCTGTTGCCAATCATCAGGGCAAAGACTTTGTTGTCTAAGGCTTCGTCTGCGGTACTGCAGTTTCCGGAGACAACTCCATTAGATGGTAACCGATGGTTCTTTACCTAAAAGGATACCGATAGGTGGAACCCGCTCATGTTGGAATCGACAGGTGTATTTCCGACTTTCTCGCCGTTGATGTATTGGTTGGTCTTTACACTTCCCATTCGGTGGGTCAATCCGACACTTAAACTTTCCGACAGGAAAAGTCGGACTCCCAGATTGGGTGTGCCTCCTATTCCCAGCCATGCATAGTTCAGGTCGATGGCATCGTAGTGAACCATCCCCAGATAACTGGTTAGCCCTGCTCCGATATGGCCTACCAAAGTCATTCCTCCTACAGAGGTTCCGGCAGCTAACCCAATTTGGAGAATGTCCCAGCCAATTAATGGAAATATTACGGTACCCTCACTGGGTGAAAAATTAAATTTACTTGGAAAGCCCAGTTCAAATTCGGAACCGGTAAACAGTCCAAACGAAAGGAGTGATTCGGAATTGATTCGGTATGACTTATGCCCAAAAGCGAGGGTCCACGAGTTCCAAATCCCATCGCCCGACTGGGAAGTTTGAATGGCTTCGCGGAACTTGGCATTTTTAGACCCTATCCCGACAGTCCATACCTTAAGGTGATTTTTTTCTTTTTTTTCCTTTGCCTGTGTGGTAAAGACCGACAACCCCATGAGGAACAGAAAAGTTAAAGCAATAATTGTAAATCTCTTCATGGTAATAAGTTTTGGGTTAGCAATTACTTTAAGTTATGTGGTTTTGTTACTTGTAAAGTTACGGCATTTTGGGTATTATTGTTGTCAATTCGTCAAAAGAGAACAGTTGCAAACCTCTTTCATTTAGTGGGTTAGATTATTTTTTACGATTTGACAATTCCGCAATGGAAAATCTTTATGCACTGCTGGTTTTTTCTCCGCTGTTAATCTCACTGTTTTGGGCTTTAACAACCGCGGTATCCATCGCCTC
>DIUI01000014.1 GCA_002428215.1 Prolixibacteraceae bacterium UBA6162 | reverse complement strand
AACCCAAGTAGATAATTTTCTATCTTGCAAACGATTTAAACCGAAAAAACCAAAAGCATGACAAAAGTAGCTGAAAGAATACACCGCCTTTCCGAATCGGCCACACTGGCGGTTGCCCAGAAGAGCAGAGAACTCAAGGCACAGGGTATTGATGTAATCGGACTTGGCGTTGGAGAACCCGACTTTCCTACACCCGATTTTATCAAAGAGGCTGCGAAAAAAGCTATTGATGATAACTACTCATACTATTCGCCCGTCCCCGGTTATCCGGAGCTTCAAAAGGCGATAGTGGGCAAACTAAAACGTGACAACAAT
Source organism: Prolixibacteraceae bacterium UBA6162 (assembly GCA_002428215.1). Next base: position 5,214 of record DIUI01000014.1, on the reverse strand, counting down.
CTCGATTTCGAGCCTGGTCAGATTGTCGTTTCAAACGGTGCTAAGCATTCGTTGGCCAATGTTTTGCAGGTGGTTGTCGATAAGGGAGATGAGGTTATTGTGCCGGCTCCTTATTGGGTAACTTACGTTGATTTGGTAAACTTTTCAGAAGGTGTTAACGTAGTGATTCCTACTACCGTTGACAGTGACTTTAAAATTACGCCCGCCCAGCTTGAAGCGGTAATAACCCCTAAAACCCGGGCATTTCTCTTCAGCAGTCCGAGTAATCCCACCGGGAGTGTCTATACCCGTGATGAACTAAGGGCTTTTGCCGAGATATTTGCCAAACATCCCAACATCATTATTATCTCTGACGAGATTTACGAACACATCATTTATGGGATGAAGTTTGAATCGATTGCCCAATTCTCTGAAATCAAAGATAGGGTAGTAGTGGTTAACGGAGTGTCAAAATCGTATGCCATGACAGGCTACCGGATTGGCTTTATAGCGGCCCCTCTTTGGATTGCAAAGGCTTGCAATAAACTTCAAGGACAGTACACTTCGGGTCCCAACTCTGTAGCACAAATTGCATCGGTGGCCGCATTTAACCACGATGGTTCCGAGGTTAAAAGAATGGTTACTGCTTTTGAGAAACGCAGGGATCTGGTTCTTTCCATGTTGGCAAAAATCCCCGGATTAAAAACCAGCAAGCCCGAGGGAGCATTTTACGTATTTCCCGATTGTTCAGCATATTTTGGCAAAAAGGACGGGGATACGTTGATTAAAAATTCTGATGACCTCTGCTTTTATCTGCTTAGCAAAGGCCACGTTGGCGTAGTTTCGGGCGATGCTTTTGGAGCTCCCGAATGTTTCCGTCTGAGTTATGCAGCCTCTGAAGAACAACTCACGACGGCACTTACCCGGATTGCCGACGCTCTGGCAAAACTTACATAGTCAGGAAATTATCAACATGAAGTTACCGGAGGGGTCTCCGGGTTTTAGCTGCAGTTTGCCATTATACTGCTATGGACTTTAGTATTTTGATTAGGTGCTAGTTGCTATAAAGTTTCTTCACCCTATTATTAATACTTTATCTATTTGCGATGTATTGATCCCTGTCTGCCATTGACCGATAATCAGCTTATATCCTATACTTTAATTTTGAACAGGTATAGAAACATCGAAAGCAAGATATAAGCAATCACAATCAGAGCAGGCGCTTGAATTCCAGCGGTTCCAACAAGCAAAAGGGCAATCACAAACAGCAGAAACCGGTGCCAGTTGTGGGCAAGTTTGAAATTGGTAAGTTTAAGTGAGAACATTGGAAGCTCACTGAGCATTAACAGAGAAGTGAGAATTGCCAGAGTCAACAGATTAATAGGGGAAAGTAACTTTATCACAAGAATTTGGTTAACTGCCATTTGCGAAATAAAGGCCAGTCCTGCCCAAAGTATCGCATTGGCCGGCGTGGGCAATCCCAGAAATGAGCTGCTTTGCCTTGTGTCGATGTTGAACTTTGCAAGTCGGTATGCCGATGCAGCCGGAATCAGCAGGGCAGATCCCAAAAAAAACCAAATTGCAAGGGGGGCATCGGGGCCTGGCAGCAAAGAAGTGCCATAAGCCATGTTTTTGTGCATCAACCCAAGATAGATCATTGCCGGGGCAACCCCAAACGAAACCACATCAGCCAGCGAGTCGAGCTCCTTGCCAATATCGGAATATGCTTTGAGCAATCTTGCTGCCATTCCATCCAGGAAATCGAGAATGGCTGCGAATAAAATTACAACGGCTGAAGCCATCAATCTTCCTTCGAGTGCTAAAACAATCGACACTACCCCAAAAGTTAGATTGAGCAGCGTAATGAGATTGGGAATATGCGACACAAAGCTTTTCATAAGCATTACAGTTGATTGACCAACACTGGCATTAGGGTATGTGATAACGCACCCTTTGCCTTTAAGCTTCAGGCAATCGCCCTATTACGGTTAATCCCCCTTTGACTACCTGATTCAGTTTTAGTGGAATTTCGGAACCTTTCGGAAGAAAGATATCAACCCTGGATCCGAAACGGATAAACCCGAGTTGATCATGAATGGTTACCTTGTCGCCCGGTTTTTTATAGGTAACCACTCTTCGGGCAAGCATCCCGGCAATTTGTCGCATCAAAATTTCCGTTCCTGATATGGTTCTTACAACGGTGGTGGCTCTCTCGTTCTCGAGCGACGATTTTGGGAGACTTGCCGCCATGAATTTGCCGGGATGGTATTTGTAATATACAATCTCACCGTCGGCAGGTACATGATTGATATGTACATTAAATACCGACATGAAAATTGAAATCTGTATGCGTTCGTCGTTGAAATACTCTTTTTCGGTGGTAGGTTCTATAACCACAATAGTTCCATCGGCAGGCGCCAGAATCTCTCCCGGACGAGAAGATTTTACAATTTTCGGCTCCCTGAAAAAAGCAACTACCAAAATAGCCATCAAGGATGAGACGGCAACAACAGGTACAAACAAAACCATAATACCTGTAATATAAATCAGTCCGTTGAAAGCTGCAAGCACCAAAAGTGCAAGGGGTATCATCTTAAAACCTTCCCGATGTATCTTCATAATCTTGGTTCAAAATTAGAGTCGACTGAAAAAAATCCATGCCACAATAAAGGGTATTGCGAAGAGAAAACTGTCGAGTCTGTCAAGTATTCCTCCGTGTCCGGGTAAGAACTTTCCTGAATCCTTTAAGTTGAAACTCCGCTTCAGCATCGATTCTATCAGATCGCCAAAGGTGCCAAAGATAACAATTATTAAGGCTATGCAGAGCCAGTTTACCAGATCGAGTACATCAAATAGCCGATCGTTTATAAACCCCGTAAGCAAGGCTACTCCACCTCCACCGATCACTCCTTCCCATGACTTCTTTGGTGAGATGCGTTCAAATAGCCTGCGCCGTCCAAAGGATACTCCAAACAAGTAGGCGCCTGAGTCGTATGCCCAGATAATAAGTGTAATCCCAAGTAAAATCCACGGAGAGTAACTTGGTTGATGCGGAATACCCGGAAAGACGAGGAAATTCAACAATCCCATGGGCAGGGTAATGTAAAAAAAGCCCATAAGAGTGAAAGCAATATTAGAAAGGGGATTGGGCTGATTTCGATAGAGTTCAATTACAAAAGTTGAAAAAATCAGCAATACAGCAACTAATATGATCTGCAGGGGCCAAAGACCATAGGTATAACCAAAAATAGAAATGAAAAAGGTGATCCCTGTGATAATTCCGTGCATCAGTTGCGGTTTGCCGCCGGCAAGCGCCACCATTCGGTAGTATTCGGTGAGTGCCAGTATGAGCAACGAAAGATATACGGCGGCAAAGATGAGCGGATGTATAACCAGACCGCTTATGAGCACTGTTGCATATCCCAGGCCTGTTAAGGCTCTTCTAACCAAAGTATTCAAGGAATCAGTCTTTTGAATGGGTTTGTGCCAGATATGGTAACATCAATCGGAAAGTGCTCATGCTCTTTACAGTTGACTTTTTGCAGCCGGGAGCTATAACAAAGCGTTAAGGCTTTGGACAAAACAGACGTGAAATTGCCGTGTTCCTGCCCGTGAGAAACGTATGTTGTCATGATACTTTCACCCTGGTTAAAACGCTTTTTCTGAAATCAGTACATGTAGCTCCTTCGGACCATGTGCCCCCAAGATAAGTGTTTTTTCGATATCCGCAGTTCTGCTTGGGCCCGAAATTGTAATGATGGTCGAGGGTAAATCGTCTTTGTACTTGTCTTTCAGTTGTTTCATAGCTGCATCGAGGGTAGGCAGAATTTGATTCAAAGTGGCAATAACTATATGAACCGGCGGTACAATGAAGCTTTGACGACTTCCTGATAGTCCTGTACTAACCAGAACACTGCCTAAATCTGCTACCAATGCCTCGCAGCTGGTTATGGCAGCATCGGCCTGCAAAGATGGATGGGTTGTAATTTTAAAATTATTCGATTGCCCCAGAAGCTGTTGGAAATTTTGCTCTGCCACGATAATATGCTTCCAATTATTTTGAAATGCCATCGTCTGAATATGCAATCCAATCGTCTCCATATCAGGGAAAAGCTTGCCTGTTCCATTAACAGCGCCAAGGTTTCGAACGAAGGTATCTGCACTGTTCCCCAATTCAGGAACAACGAACGAATCGTGCTCACGTTCAAGGACAGGAGCAACCCTGCCTTCTGTTGCTTTTCTTATTCTTGCGAGTATGGCAGTTCTCGACGATTGAGTCATTAGCTCGCTGCTGCGGGTTCTGTTTGCCCGTTCTCTTTTACAGAAGGTGTGCTAACCTCTTCGATAACCCCGTTGCCCAATGACTCTGAAGGTTTATCCCACAGCCGTTTACCGAAAATTGCTTCAAGATCTTCCGAGAAGATTACTTCCCGTTCCAACAGCAAATTGGCAAGTTTCTGATGACCTTCGGCATTGTCGCGAAGCGTACGAAGTGCCCTGCTATATTGCTCGTCGATAATCTTTTTAGCTTCGGCATCAATCAGTTCGGCTGTTTTTTCACTGTAGGGCTTAACAAATGAGTAGTCGCTTTGACCCGAGGAGTCATAATAACTTACATTGCCAACTTTCTCGCTCATGCCAAAAATGCTCACCATAGCGTATGCCTGCTTGGTGATGCGTTCAAGGTCGTTCTGTGCGCCTGACGACACCTTTTTAAAGGTAATCTCTTCGGCAGCGCGACCTCCAAGTGTTGAACACATCTCGTCGAGTAGCTGCTCTTTGGTCGTAATTGAACGCTCTTCAGGTAAATACCATGCGGCACCAAGAGCTTTCCCACGCGGAACAATGGTCACCTTGACCAATGGATGAGCGTGCTCAAGTAGCCAACTTATTGTGGCGTGGCCCGCTTCGTGGTATGCAATTGTTTTTTTCTCTTCAAGCGAGATGATTTTATTCTTCTTCTCAAGACCACCAATTATTCGGTCTACAGCATCCAGGAAGTCCTGCTTGTGCACAGCATCATGGGTTTTTCGAGCTGCAATAAGAGCAGCTTCATTACAAACATTCGCAATATCGGCGCCGGAAAATCCGGGAGTCTGCTTTGAGAGGAATTCAACGTGCACATCTTCATGTAATTTTAACGGCTTCAGATGCACATTAAAAATTTCGCGACGTTCGTTTAGATCGGGCAGTTCAACATGAATTTGTCTGTCGAATCTTCCTGCGCGCATGAGT
>DIUI01000076.1 GCA_002428215.1 Prolixibacteraceae bacterium UBA6162 | reverse complement strand
GAAGTTTTCCGAAAAACGGCTGGACAAGCTCAACTGGACCATGGGACCCCTTACCATTTATCTGGGCATCGATGGAAAAGTTGAAAATATGTACCACCACAACTACTTCTTGCGCAGAAATTTTGAAGAGTACTCCAAGAAAATATTCACCAATCAGATTGGTCTCGAAAACGCCTACTATTATGTCAACATCCCCTCTATGCACAACCCTGAGTATGCGCCTCCCGGCAAAGAAAGCATCTATATATTGTGCCCTGTAGCCGACCTACGCCACAAACCAGACTGGAGCGATGGCAATGAGATTGCAGACAACATCATAAAAGACCTTAGCCTCCGAACCGGCATCGACTTTGAAGCAAGAACCGAAACCAAAATCGTAATGACCCCGGTGCATTGGGAGAAAGCATTTAATCTCTACAAAGGAAGTGGCCTCGGTTTGGCCCACGACCTTAGTCAGGTTGGTGGTTTTAGACCAAAAAACTACGACGAGGAACTTAAAAATCTATTTTACGTAGGAGCATCTACCACCCCGGGAACCGGTTTGCCAATGGTGGTAATCAGCTCAAGACTCGTAACAGAAAGAATCAACAAGCAGTATGGATCTCTATCTTGAAAATAGTTTAAAGTGTAGCAGGCAAACAACCTATTCCTACAGTACCTCTTTTTCGTTGGGCATCCGCATGCTCAAAAAAAGATTTCGTCCCGGAATTTTCGCTGTATATGGTTTTGTGCGTATTGCCGACGAAATTGTCGACACCTTTCATCAGCAGCCTCAAAGGGAATTACTCGAAGAGTTTAAAGCAAATACCTGGAATGCGATTGAAAAGCAGTTCAGCACAAATCCTATTCTTCACAGCTTTCAATGGGCAGTCAACAGATACGGTATAGACCATCACCTAATTGAGGCTTTTCTACACAGCATGGAACTCGATCTTACAGAAAAGGTTTACGACACCCAGCAATTAGACACCTACATCTACGGATCGGCCGAAGTAGTTGGGCTGATGTGTCTGCGCATTTTCCTCGACCAGAACCCTGAAGAATACACACGGCTGGTGCATCCGGCCCGCAAATTGGGCGAGGCTTTTCAAAAGGTGAATTTCCTCCGCGACATCAAGGATGATTACTACAATAAGGGAAGAAAATATTTTGGACATGTAGATGTCGAAAATTTCACTCCAGAGACAAAGCAGGAAATAGAAGAGAACATCCAGCAGGCATTTGATGAAGCGTATATTGGAATTAAGCAACTCAACCGCAATGTTCGCTTTGGGGTATATCTCGCATACCGATACTACCTCGAACTCCTGAAAATCCTTCGTGCAGCACCTCCCGAAATGCTACTCGATACCCGCTGCAGGGTTTCAGATCGCCGGAAATTCAGACTAATGGTTACTGCTGCCATCCGAAACAGCCTTGACCTTATCTGACCTTTTAAATTGCCAGTTTAAAAATTCAGCTGTTCCTTTAGATTCTTGTATCCCGATTTACTTACCTTGAGTTTTGTATTATCGTGCAGAATTGCCACATACGACTCCTTTTCGTACTGTTGTAGCTGGGCAATCTGATCAATACGAACGATGTAACTCCGGTGGATCCTTATAAAATTATGCGGATCGAGAGACTCTTCAAAATAGCGCATAGTCTTTTGCTTGGTATACCGGCCTTCGGAGGTATAAATCAGAACATAATCATCGAGCGACTCAATATACCGGATCTGATCGGCAGCAATAATATGAATCTTGTGGCGGTCTTTCACCACAACCCTGTCGATAAACTCCTCTTTGGGGAAATTGTTGATTTTCTCGACTATATCGTGATCCGCGGTCGGTTTATCCAGACGCTCTCTTACCTTCTCGATGGCAGCTTCGAGTCTGGATTTGGAAAATGGCTTAAGTAAATAATCAGCTGCGTTAAAATCAAATGCTTTAAGCGCATATTGGTCGTAGGCTGTACAAAAAATTATTTCAGGATGATGATCAAGCAATTCAAGCAACTCAAACCCGGTGATTTTAGGCATCTGAATATCCAGAAGTACCAAATCGGGTTTCATGTCGTTGATCGCCTTGATCCCCTCAAATCCATTTTCACATTCGGCTATAAGATCAATGCCTTCTATTTCAGACAAATATGACTTCAGCAGATTTCTTGCAAGCTCTTCATCCTCTACAATAATGGTCCTAATTGAATCCATACAGTTGCGTTAAGTTTGTGGAATGGTTAACGTTATTTTGAATACCTGTTGATTATTTTCAATGTACACCGATGCCCGACTTCCGTATATGATATGCAGCCGTTCACGGATGTTTCTGAGGCCGATTCCCTCTCCTTTTTTATTTACAGCATCGGGGTCGTATTCGTTTTCGACCGAAATTGTAAGCATATCCTCAGTGCAGGAGGCATGGGTGATAATCTCAACCGGCTCGGTAGCTTCGTAAACACCATACTTAATGGCGTTTTCATAGATAGGTTGAAGAATCATATTGGGTAGGGTTGCCTCATAGCAGGCTTGGTCGACATGAAAAATTGGCAATAATTTACTTCCAAACCTTACCTTTTCAATGGCCATATAGAGTTGGTTATTCTGCAATTCGGCGCCAAAGGTTACTCTTTCATTCTGGCTGTGCCTTAATGAATAACGCATCAGCGATGAGAGGTTAATGACCATCTCCTGCGCCTTTTTAGGGTCGGAAATGGTAAGCGATGAAATACTGTTTAGACTATTGAACAAGAAATGGGGATTAATTTGCGATTTCAGCGCATGTAGTTCAGCCTCCTTTACCAGCGCTTTCAGTTCGGCTTCGCGTTTAACCTTCTCACGGAAGTTTTGGTAATATAAAATTGAGATAAAGAGCAACACAAAAAAGACGTAGAGCAAATACCCGGTAAAGAGCCTCGACGGGAGATTTATGGCCAGATAGTCGTTCAATCCGGGAGCGGCCACTTTAATAATAACAGTGGACAGATATGACCACACTATAATAAATATGGTTGCTGCCACAAGATGAAACAATATAAAACCCCACCATCGGTAATTCTCTGGCATATTGTATTTAACCACAAACCAGATACTCAATCCAAGAACCGCAAATAACCCGTATTGCACAAAAGTATTGGCAAATGCGAGGTAGATATCCATGCTGTAGAAATTCCACTGAATAAGGGCATTGGCAGAGGCCAGCACCATCCAGAAGGCACCATACATGGCCAGCATTTTTAGATTGGAAAAGAGAGGATGTTTCATATCGGATGGTTAACCTTACAAATGACAGACACCAACCCAGAAGTTGCTGGCTGAAAAACGAATATTGTGGATCCTGTTTCCACGGGTAACTCTTTAGAAATTTTTGATTTCGATTCCACCAAAGGCAGTAAAGCCGCGAATAACAAGTCGTTTCGATTGATTGCTGGTGTCTGCAATTACATTACCTCTTTTATCTGAAAAAGCACCTAATATGGTTGACACCTCATTTTTTACCAACCAATCGGGAGGCACCTTAAAACTGGTTCCGCCAAAAAGACTCACACAATCGATTACAGCACCCTCATTGGAGAGTTTCGAAACCCTAAGATCATATTCAGATCCCCCAAACATGGTAGTACTTCTGCCTCCAACCAACTGCTGAGAGTTAACAATTACCTCCCGTCCGCCAAATACTACAAAATCATCAAAGAAATCAATACCATCTCCCGTTCTGCCCCTAATCTCCTGAGGCTCCTTCCGGCGGCGTATGAGGATAACCATGCCTAAGACAATAAGCAGAATAGGCCACCTCAGCTTACTTAAAGCGCGTGGAATCTCCATCACCTCCGGTAAAAGGAATACACCTCCCAGAGTAATTAAAACCCATCCTGTAACCCTATTTTCGTTGTTAAGCGAAAAAATGCCAATAACAATCAGCAACATTTGCCAGGAAAACAGCACTTCCCTGAGCAATCGAGGCATTAGCCCGGTCTGTTCGAAGATCCAAACGCCACCTATTACGATGAGAACGACTCCGAAGAAGAGTCGTTTATTCCCCTTCCAGAACGACTCCATGGTATCGAATTTTGTTGGTTTACTTTCCATTCAGCAGATAGTTTTTTGTTTCAAACACGTTTGGTGATTAAGACCAAACCTGCAATTAAAAGAACCAATGGCAGCATAAAACGGGTCGAAATATGCACAAAGTCGAAAAGACGTGGTATTAGGTAAACCATGCCGATGCCTGCAAGCACCCATCCTGCAAGATGCCGGCCTCTAACCATAATAAGACCTGCAATCAGCATAACCATGGGCCAGGAAAAAATTACCCTGCCCAATTTCGAAAACATCCAGGAAAAAGGGGTCAATAGAGCTTTTATCTGCTGCTCTAACCCGGCTTCCATCAGCAACCAGAATACTCCCAAAACAATTAGGATGATGGCCAACAAGACGTTGTGGTTTTCTTTGGAACGATCCCTTTGCATTACCATAGGTTGTATTGATCCAAAGTTAGAATTCTTTTTGCAAACGAGATGTCTGGATTCGGCTAAAAGCAGCTAATTACCGGCAAGCCTGTTGAATCGGGCCGTCCGGGGCCATATACTCTAACCCTTATTCATCTCTTTACTCCATGCATCTTTGAGCGATACCGTTCTGTTAAAGACCATTCGTGTCGCCGATGTATCCGGGTCTACATTAAAATATCCCAGGCGCTCAAATTGAAAATGGGTAAGGGGTTGTGCTCCGGCAACAAAGGGTTCCACAAAGCATCTCGGCATTATTTGCAGTGAATCGGAATTCAGAAACTCCTTAAAATCGCGGGCCTTGTCAGCCTGAGGATCTTCAACTGTAAAGAGCCTATCGTACAGGCGCACCTCAGCTTCAACTGCGTGCTTCGCCGACACCCAATGCAAGGTGGCTTTTACCTTCCTTCCGTCGGGAGAATTCCCCCCTTTTGAAAGGGGGTCATAAACACAATGCACCTCGGTTACATTTCCCAGCTCATCCTTAACCACATTGGAGCATGTAACAAAATAGGCATACCTAAGCCTGACCTCACGACCGGGCGATAACCTGAAAAACTTATTGGGAGGATTCTCCATAAAATCATCACGCTCAATGTATAACTCCCTGCTAAATGGAACTATTCTGGTACCAGCATCCGGGTCTTCCGGATTGTTAATGGCATCAAGTTCCTCGGTTGTATGGTCGGGATAGTTCGTAATAACCACCTTAAGCGGATTAATTACCCCCATTACCCTTTGAGCAGTTTTGTTAAGATCCTCCCTGACACTATGCTCCAGCAAAGAAACATCGCTGGTGCCTTCCACCTTGGTAACTCCAATCCGGTCGGCAAAATTACGAATTGAAGCAGGGGTATAACCTCGCCTGCGTAATCCCGAAATGGTAGGCATGCGGGGATCATCCCATCCGCTTACATACTTATCTTTTACCAACTCTAAAAGCTTACGTTTGCTCATAACCGTATAGGTAAGATTGAGCCGGGCAAACTCTATTTGCCGGGGGCGATAAGTTCCATCTTTTAGCTGATCGATAAACCAATCGTACAGAGGCCGGTGTACTTCAAACTCAAGGGTGCAAACAGAGTGCGTAATTCCCTCCCAGTAATCGCACTGTCCGTGTGCAAAATCGTATAACGGATATATTACCCACTTGTCACCGGTCCGGTGATGCGGGGTTTTCATAATTCGATAAAGTATGGGGTCGCGCATGTGCATATTGGGGGAAGCCATATCAATCTTGGCCCTCAATACCCTCGAACCCTCATCATACAAACCATTCTTCATTCCTTCGAACAAAGCAACATTCTCATCAATCGACCGGGTCCGATAAGGGCTCTCCTCCCCGGGGCGAGTGGGCGTACCTTTCTGACTGCTGATGGTTTCCGCATCCTGATCGTCGACATAGGCTTTGCCATCGCGAATTAATTTGAGCGCAAAATCATACAGATGCTGAAAAAAATCGGACGCATAGTAGAGCCTGTCATCCCAATCGAACCCCAACCAACGAACATCTTCCATAATCGACTGAACATATTCATCCTCTTCCTTCTCGGGATTGGTGTCGTCGAACCGCAAGTTGGTAATACCACCAAATTTTTGCGCTATACCAAAATTAAGGCAAATCGATTTGGCATGCCCAATATGCAAATATCCATTGGGCTCCGGTGGAAAACGGGTCACGACCTTACCATCGTTCTTCCCTTCTGCCAGATCTTTTTCAATTTGCTGATGAATAAAATTGGGGCGGACTGCTTGCTCCCTTCCACTTTCGGTCTCATTTGCCATAGCACAGATACTGATTGTTCTTTGGTCTCAGGCATGCATAAGTCTGTCATTGAACGACATCTTTGCAAAGCTTAAGGTTAAAATATTAAGGGTGCAAAGTTAAAAAATGATTGGTGCTCACCATTGTGGCCTCTTAAAAATAGTTGTATGGCAACAAAATATTAATTTCGCCCCAAACTATTAATGCC
>DIUI01000054.1 GCA_002428215.1 Prolixibacteraceae bacterium UBA6162 | reverse complement strand
GCACAAGCTATCCCAACGCATATTATGGTTTGTTGATGCTTTTTGTAATAGGAGCACTTTATGGCCTAACCGGGGGAGGTCTGACAGCACTTACCCTCGAAGGGTCGCGTGAGAAGCGTGTCAAATGGGCGGGTCTTATTACTGAAATGGTAGCCGGTGGGCTGCTGGCCTATGGATTTCTCATAATGCAGATTGGATTTAAAATGACCCCGCCGCGTTCCGAGGCCTGGGCGTTCTGTCTTGGTGCCGGACTGGCTATGGTATGGCATATGGCCCGCAATGGATACAGTGCCTCTCTAAGGGTGGCACTGATTGCCGCCCTTGGTGCCGGATTTGGTTTTGCTTTTGGAAATTTCCTGCAGACATTAGGTACAGCCTGGCAAATCAAGTTCAACATGTGGAATGTTATGGAATATAGTATAGGCTTCTTCGGAGGAGCATCAATGGCCTATGCAATTTTCACCACTGATTGGCCAAAAGAGACTGAAGAAAACAAACCTTGGGAAAACCGTACCGCTTTTTTGTTGGTGTTCGCTTTTGTTCCGCTCATTCTTTACCGCGAATCGCTTACCTATCCGATATTACTCAACAGGTTGTCGTTTCTTGATAATGTTGCAGATGCATCGCTGATAAGCACCATAATTTCTGCCGTTCTCTTTCTGGCTCTGGCCGTTTGGGGATGGTTCCAGATTCCCCGTTTGGAGAACCTTGCACGTCAGAAAGAAGTAATGTTGCTGTTTCTGTTTTACTTCGGCATCTACATATTTATCAGTTATATGGTGTACGGTCTTTTTGGAGGGAAGACGCAATTAAATCATCATCTCTACGTAGCAAATTTATTGGTAGTTGTCTACCTTTTGAAGCAGAAATTTGATCCCTTTCAAAACGCTGTTTCAAAGTCTTTGAACCTTAAAAAGCTTGCATGGATTACCGTTTTGCTAATTGTTGTGGTAGCTTTGCTGGCGCTTATCTCAATAAACGCGCACGATGGAATTCAGGGGGCCCGTGATCGGTTTGAATTATAGAAACAGAAGGAAATTCCCTCCGCTTCATTGTGGAGGGTTCCTTCAACATACTTCAAGTTTCCTTTAGTGTTGATATTGTTATAATCATTCGGATGAGCGATTAATTCTTTTGTATTTTCAAATCTCTTAATTGATTCGATACCTATATGAAATCCATCAAACGCATACTCTTTCGTACGCTAAAAGCGATTGGAGTTTTAATTCTGATTTTTGCTTTTATCATGGCACTTCCACGTGCCCATGCACTATTCTTTCCATCCAAACCTCCTGTGGGCTATAAGTTTGAGTTTACTACCTTTCTTGCTATTGGTACCGGATTAGAGAGGCTCATTGAACGCGAACCACCTCTGCCGGCAAATCTGATTGAAATAAAGGACGTTGAGTATAAGGTTGCCGATGAAAAATCGCTACAGATTGATTTTTATAAGCGCACCGATCTTAGTGAGAACCCTCCCCTTTTGGTTTTTATACATGGTGGCGGCTGGCGCGGTGGAAAACGCTCCGATTACCGTGTTTATCTTCACCCTTTTGCCGAGAAGGGTTATGTAACTGCAACGGTTTCGTACCGGCTTGTTCGCGATAAAACCTATCCGGCATGTGCCGAGGATATCTCAGACGCCATGCGCTTCTTCTTCGAAAATGGCGAGACTTACGGATACGATCCCGACAGAATTGCGGTTATTGGCGGATCTGCCGGAGCACATTTGGCCATGCTTGCTGCCTATGGCTGGGCCGATACAGTTTATCCTTCCTCGAAAAGTGAGATCTATCCCGACCGGAAAATTAAAGCAGTTGTAAATATTTATGGTCCTGTTGATCTGACGACTCCTTATGCCCGGAACCACTCCCTTGTAACCAATTTTATTGCCCGACCGTTCGACGAGGCAGCTGAGATGTATGCCGAGGCGTCTCCTATAACTTATTTGCATCCCGGCATACCGCCCACACTTATTTTTCATGGCACTGCCGATACCCTTGTTCCGGTTACGGAGGCCGACATACTTGAAGATAAGCTTAAGGAAATGGGGGTTCCGGTTGTTTACCACCGACTACCCTTATGGCCTCATACCATGGATCTGGCTGTGCGGGTTAATCGCTATTTTCAGCTCAGAATGACTGAGTTTTTCGACGAATACCTTTAAATCAGGGCTTATCGGATTCGGGTGCCGATTCAATTAGTTTTATCGCTTCGTTAATGTAGATCTCTCCTGTCATTTCACCCAATGCAGTGCGTGAGATATAGTCATATCGGCGGAAGCTTCCAAAATCCTCTTTCGTAATAATGTATCCGAATGAGTCGTTGACCAGCCCAAACAGCATGGGCTGCGTGGTCTTCTGTTTTCTTTTCAGGTAGTAACCTATGTTCGGCATTGCTTCACCCGGAGCAGTTATAATCTGTGCTTGACCGATGTTCAGCAGGTTGAGTCTCGCTGGTGCCACGGTGTAGTTTTTAGTGCCTGATGCTTTGGAAAGGATAGGGGATAGTTTTAGCGCCTCGCGCATATATTCAGATTCAATTGGAAATTCAACCATTTGAGATGTGCTGTATAGAGTAGGAAGCAATTGGAGAGGTGCCGGTTCAATTATCCTGAGGGCTTCGTCGGCCAGCAAAGTTCCAATGCGTATGCATTCCTCCCAGCTGTTCGCTTCTCCCCCTTCCGGCATCCGGTTGTCGGCAGTAATCATACCCCCAAGAGCTCCATTTACGAAGATGGCCATGCCTCCGGTTTTCTCTTCGATACGGTCGTAAAGCGGACCACATAGATCGGGGCTTAGAAGAAGTCTTTTTGTACCCAGTATTTCGGGATGAATGGCATAGTTCACCAATGTGAAAATGGGAGTTGTCTCGTTGCCTGTTGTTGGAAAGGCTTGAATCACTCCACAACGGGGGTCGTAAAGAATATCGGCGTAGTAGTTATAGGCAATTTTGCCTCTTGCCTCTCCGACGGCCGATTTGAGATTTGCTGGCTGGAGATTGCTGTATGCCTCATTAACAGCTTCTGCAATCATTTCGGCTGACCATTGCAAATAGTTAAGGTCGGCAGCCAGATTGCCATCGCGATCGGCAAACCCGTAAGCGTCCGGGGCACTATGGGTATGCGTGGCGGCAATCAGGATGTTTTCGGGAGCAATATTCGGAATTAGCTGCCGCGAAACATCTCCCAGCGGGGCAGGCCATCCGAGGTTATCGACACTTACTATGGCCACGGTAGTTTCTCCCTGCTGCAAAACAATGGCCCTGGCAAACAGTTCCCCTGCTTTGGCCACCGGAGTTTCAGGGTAGCCCATGCCTCCTGAGATGGGAAGCAGTGATTCAGGCGTAATCTTTCTGAGGGCAGCACCTGCTTTAAAAGTTTGTGCTGACAGTTGTATTGAGAAAAGCAGAAAAAGGGCGGCAATGACTGAATATTTTACAGTACTGTTCATTTTATTACGATTTGCGACAATTTAAAACTTCAGGAGTTTCCAACTTTGAGGGTATGGGTTACATGGCCAACAATTACCAGTATTCTATATATGGACTTAACGATAACCTTAATACAGATAGATGGGATTGGAATAGACCCATGGCGTTGTTTTTCCCGTGGCATTTACATGCACCTCCATTCGCCAGACCCCCTGTTGAAATGGTCCCTGGTAAGTATATTCGTAAACTCCGGGCTCTGATCTTTCAACTTCGTTTCCATTGTGTATAATCCTGAACTCCCCCGGCAATGGTGCGTTGGCCTGGAGCTGGCTAATTTCATGCATTCGGATTGAGTCTCCCATAATTGCGGCAATCCCTCCGTCACTAAAGCGGGCGTGGTACATAAAACCTTTGGCATCGCCAAGACTTTTGAAAGCAGTATAAAGGTGTCCTTTATTGAACCCATCGACTATCGATGGAACCGATAGGGTATCGGTGAGAAGATAGTTCGAGATATAGTGGAATCCAGCTTCGTAGGTGTCGATCATCAGCTTAAAGACCCAGCCGCTTGCATCGGGTTCACTAAACAACCATCTGTTTTTCCATGATACCGCCACGGTATCGATTGGTTTGGCATTTGGTCCAAGCCATTCAACACGGCCATCGGCGAGTTTACGGGCCCTGAAGTTCTGGTTTTCGTGGGTATCGATTGCACCGACCCCAACCACCTTTCTCTTCAGATTAATTTCATCCCATAATTTCAGTATGTTGGTCTGCTCGTCGAATATTTCGCGGTAAGCCCATCTTCTGTATTTGTTGCCGTTGATCAGAAAATTGGTAATAATTGGTCTGTAGGATTCATCTTTTGTATCGGTATGAAAGTTATAAATCTCCATACCCTGATACCACGGGTTATCCCAGCTATGGGGCACTTCTGTATGTGAGTATATAACCAGTCCGCCATTTTCCACTACATACTTTACAATGGAATCGGCATCCATGTGCCAGTTTAGTGTGTCGGGTCTTAATGGCCATACATTTAGCCCTTTTCTTTCGCTTCCGGGTTCGATTAACACTCCATCGTAATATCCCTGATATCCTCTGGGAAAGTGATCGGAAGCACCTCTTGGGTGGTCAGACAGGAAAAGAAAATCGACCTGGTGCTTTTGGGCTGCCGGAATAATATCTTCTAACAGTGCCTCGCTGTCGTGCGACCAATAGCTATGCAGGTGAAAATGCCCCTGGTATATATTTTTACCTTCATAGCCAGTGGTTTCTTTGCGTAGTTTTTGAAATTCGGCCACCTTTCGATCCAAAGAAGGGTAGGTAATCCATCTTTTCCAGAGTGGAGGAGAAACCAGCCATATTAGCAGTGCGAAAATTAATACAAGAAGCGAGAGCAGCGCGTATTTAATAAATTTCAACATCGTTGTGGTATTAATTAATTTGAGTAATTGCCCGACCCATATCGTTGATCAGATGCATGGTGTAATCACCCATAGTGGGACCGAACCAACCCATGGTTTTTGGCTCATAGCCATCGATGTAGTAATATTTACCCGGGATAACATACCCCACATAGGTGCCATTAAAACCGGTGACAGTTGCATGGAACCCTTCGGCTGCCAGATTTGTTTTGATATCTCTGCCGAATTCACCACTAAAGTCGGCAGGAGTGGTAATCCAGATCAGATCGTTAAAGCGAATAGCCTGAAGGTATACATTCATGGGGTAGGGCATCATCTTTCGGCTTATCGCACTGGATAGACCTATATGAGGGGTCAAACGGATTTTGTAATCAGGCAACTCCATTTTTAGCGATAAACAGGCAACTTTTGGGGTATAATGCAGGTCGGCAAGTGCGTAGTATTTTAGTAAGCTGTCGGCAAGGGATTCACCAATATACTTTGCTCTATCAAAACCCCGTCCTTCGCCTACAGGACTTTGGCTCCCCATTGATCCGGCAAAGAAGAGGGCCAGTGCCCCGGTTTCCTCTTCAGTTTTCCGTTCCCAATATCCGGCATAATCGCCGCTTATTTCAAGGTTGTCGGCTCCCAGCACGGTGGTGTGTGCCGAAAATATTCCCATCACAGCTTCCCGTCCTGAAACTTGCCTGAACCGTATAAAATCGAAATCGTTGTTCGTAACACCCAGTTTGCCTACCAGTCGGTTTCTAGTGAAACCAGCCGCTTCAAAAGTGCCATATCCCATGGCCGCTGGCTGCAAGTCGTTTAATGCCTGTGTGATTGCAGATAAAATTTGTTGGGTAAGCCATTCAACCAGTTTTGGCTGAAACTCACCTGCAAACTGGCCTCCGATGGGGCCGGGGCCCCAGCCACCAATTCCTGAGTGGGTATGGGTGGACGAAAAAAAGATCTGATCTCTTGTTAGTCCGAGAGAGGGTAGCTCTTTTTCAACCAAATCGATAACATTGGGCGGCATTATTAAGATACCACCGGTAACCCCTACAATGAGGTTTTCGCCACTTTTAACGGCAACTGCCTTAACGAACACCGAATCGTGTACCCCTGTGGCCGCTTTCCCTTTTCGGGCACCGTATCCTGCCAGTGGTACATTTTCGATGTAGTCCGGTTGTTCGGGATTGGCGAAATTGGGTGTGAGACTAACTTTCGAAAAGCCAGCCAGCAAAGAGTCGTTGGTCAACTTCAGCGCCTCCTTCTTTTCATCAAGCCTTTGTAAACTTTGGGCAAAATATTGACTTTCAAAATAGGGGGTGTGGTTGTTTGTAGAGGTCAGAAATGCGGCCACCAGGAGTAAGATTCCTACTACAATGGCGGTAATCTTTAAGAATTTTTTCATAACTATTCGTTAATTCCTAGGTAAAGCTTTTGGCGGTCACTCAAATAGACCCGGGTTGTTTCGGTATATTCGTGACCCATTGGTGCCTGATACAATAGCTCTACATAGAAGGCCATAAAACCTGAATTGGGATAATTGAGTTCAACTGTTGCCGATGGTTTTCCTGCAATTTTCAGAGATTCACTCGACCATTTCTTGTCGCGAAATTCACGGTCATTCGAGTAGCTGGTGAACAGCCTTACATCCAGGAGTTTATCGGCTGAGGTTTGAATATGAAGTTTTATCTTTCCACCCATCTCTACCGGGGTATATTCAAATTTCGGGTAGGGAGAATTTGTTATAGTATTGGCGAAGAAGGCGCTTAGGGTGTTTAAAGCCTGCCTTTTATCGCCCAGGCCATGTCCTGCATTGGCTATGTAGCAAAGATGGTTGTTACCGGGAATCTGATCGATATAATTTTTAACTGCATCTACCGGCCAGTATTCGTCGTTGGTTCCCATAATCAGCATTTTGGGCATAGTCAGTTTGTCGCGGTATGAGAATGGGTCGACCATGGTTACAAGGGTTTTCCCACTTTCTGTCTCCATCTGCTGTGCAATGCCAAGATCGACATAGTCCTGAATCTGCACACTGTAGTCACCCCATGTGGTGCGGTGGTATTCAATGCTTACAGGCATGTTCAGAACATCGATTACCATGGGGGCGATGGCTTTAACACGAAGATCGGAGGCTCCTGTAAGCCAGGTTGTCCATCCTCTTTTGGACCCTCCCGATACCACAAATTGCTGGATTGAAACGTTTAACTCCTTTTGTGCAAATTGCTGAATTACATCCATGGCCTTGATGGCACTTTTGGTCATAGGGAACAACAGTGGCCAGGTGTAATCGCCATCGTTCATAAAGTTATGATAGGTGTAGGAGATGAGTTCATCTTCGGTTCTGTCACCATACAATGGTTGGTTTGGAACTTGGTAGATTACGGATGTGATGGCCTGATTTTTTAGGGCCATTTGCGCGAAAGCGACCACCAATTCGTCATCCATTTTATGGAGGCGAGGTTCTCCCTCCGATATGCCTCCTCCGGTTATAAAAAGCAGTGCATCGGCAAATGACAGATTATCGGGTACATTGATAAAAAGTTCATGCTTCCAAACAATCCCTCTCCATTGCTGCGACGTAAAAATTAGCTGATAAATGGTTACTCCATCTGCCTTAAGTTGATTATTTACCTTCCATCCGAAGGTTTGGTCGTTGTTGTGCAGATAGTTGTTCAAGGCGTTTTCCGGGGTGGTTGTAAGATTTTGCGATGAAGTGCCAAGCGATACAATAAATAAAAGGAGAAAAAGAAATTTGTGCAATGACATAACAGGTTTTTTAATTTGGATTTTCGGCATTGGATGTAGATTTGGTGTTGGTTTGCCAGATTGGCGCCAGCCCGGGAAGCGATTAAACATAAGTTTGTCCTAAAAGTTTTTGAGGCTTTTAGGACAAACTTTATACAATCAATGAGTTAGCATAGACTAATAGGGCTTGTTGGTGCCCTGAAGTAGCCAGGTTTTCGACCAAGCACTATTGTTGGTCATATCAGTTCCTTTGAAACCGGTGGCTTCAAGTTTGGAAATGGCTGCCTCTGCGTTGGCCGTATTTTTGGAGATCTCATCGATAAAGTGGTAATAGAACCTGATGGGAAGAGCCTCCCTTTTAGCCGATTCACCGGTTTGTAGTACCGGAAAGCCTGTTCTGCGGTAATCAAACCACGATTCTGTGGCAGAAGTCCAACTGGCAATCCATTTTTGGGTGATGATACTTTCCAGGCCACTATATGGAGCTCTTGTTACGTAGGCAGCTGCGCCGCTAACGCCCCAATAGGTAAATGATTCCTGAATTGCATTGGCATAGTGTGTTGCCGGGGCACCTGATGCCCAACCATAAAGGGCAGCTTCGGCCAATAGAAAGTGCACTTCTGCAGCCGAATGCAACCTCATGCGCAGAAGCGATCCACTGCTCTGGCGGTACATACTGTTCAGATGCGACGCGTGCGGATTAAATACACCCTGATCGAGGTTTGGATTGAGGTTGTATTGAGAGGCAGCAAACACTGATGGGGGAATGCCTACATAGTTGGGATCGTAATCGACACCAACACCCCATGCTTTTTCGTAGGCATCAACAATGTCCTGCGAAACTTCGCGAACCCCATTCACAATCCTGCTAACATTGGTTCCAGCAACCAGAACCAGAGGGGTGGTAACTTTATTGGCCCAAACAGCAATACGGGGGTCGTTATAATCCTGCATTTTATCGACCAGCGTTGCGCACATTTTTACACGCATATAGTTTCCGCTGGGGTCGGGATTAAAAGCTTCGGTGCTTGGCCATGAATCGCCGGGAGAACTGCCTATATATGCAACGGTAGCATCTTCGGAAGCGGCTGATATGAGCGGGTATTTGGCCGGATCGCCGGTAATTTTACGGATTCCCTGTTCGGCAAAACTACGTTCTTTTTCAGACAAACGCATGTAATAGCGCAGTGCCAGTGAGTTGGCAAATTTGCGCCATTTGGTCACATCGCCTCTGTACAGTACATCCTGAGTGTTGCTGATATTGCGATAGGATTCGCGGGTTTTCGAAAGCAGGGTATTGGCTTCTTCTAGATCGGCCAGAATGCCATAATAGATATCTTTCTGTGCATCGAATTTTGGCTTGAAGAAATCGGCACCCGATTCGGCTTTCAGGGCATCGGTGTAGGGTGCGTCGCCCCATAAGTCGGCGATAAGTCCAAACGTGTAGGCACGCAAGACAAGGGCAACCCCCTGGTGGAATTCAAAATCGCCGGCTACCGCTTTTTTATAGAACTCTTCATTGTTGCGAAGAATGCCATAGTAGGCCGACCAGTTGTGGCTGTTGTCGGTCCAGTCGTAGTCGTTATGACCACCAGACCAGCCATCTTTCTGGGTATGCTGCATCACTCCGGCCATATCGCCAAAGCCCATATTGGTAACGTTCTGCCCTAACGATGTAATAATAGTGGGCAATAGGAGGTTCAGGTCTGCAACGGCAGGATCGACCCCGTTGGGGTTAATGTTGAGTTCATCCAGATCCTTGCAGGATATAACCATTGTAAACAACAAGGTTAGCGCAATTACGAAACTATTTTTCAATCTATACATGGTTATATTTTTTTTAGAAAGTAAAACCTAATTTAAATCCGACAGGCACTACCCAAGGATCAACGTTGTAGCGTTCAACTCCTTGAAAGAAGCGGCCACCCTGAGGCTGATAGGCCCTTTCGGGATCAACCCTGAGAGGAGAGTCTTTGGTCCAGATCATAATATTACGGCTGTAGATAGAGAAGTTAACATCCTCGAGTCCGAATTTTGATGAGATCCTTGAAGGAACATTGTAGTTAAGCGCAATTTCACGGAGTTTGATGTAATCGGCATCAAACATATTGGCTTCACCAATATCCCATGGGTAGCTAACTACATAAGGAAGAAATACTGTTCCGGGGTTTCCAAGGTTTTCGCCCTGAAGAATAAATTTACCACTGGCATCGTGGTAGCCGAATACACCGGGGGCAAAGGTTCCGTCGTAAACGGTGAACCCGCTGAAGGTTTCAGGAAATCCGCCATAATCGGGAGTTGGTCCACCCACCGGGTAGAGTTTGTTGGCCAGCAGAAGGGTCTCTGCATTGGCAACCACCCAGTCGCGCAGGGCCTGACTCGGTTGGCCACCCAGGTCGCCAGGATGCACTAAACGGTCTAACCATGTTTGGGTCATTACCGATTCTGACATATAACGATAGGTTTGAGAAACATATTGTCCGCCCGAACGCCAGTCGAAGGTCATGTTGAGGGTGAAATTTTTATAGGTAAGATTGGTCTGCATACCCATAATGAAATCGGGGTTGTAGTTACCAACCAGTGAATAGTCAACTTCGCCTCTCCACTCGGCATCGAGTCCGGTGCCCAGTATGGGATATCCAAAATAGGGAGATGCAGAATCTTTGACGCGCATAATTTTGCGGGAGTAGAGGTTACCTACCCTGCCGTCGCGGCCCAGCTCTTCATTTTTAACGTATCCAATATTTCTTACCCTTGCCTGATCCCAGAAAGTTACAAATTCAACCCCTTCGGTAAGTTCAAGAATTCGGGTGTCGTTTTGGGTGAAATTCACGTTAATGTCCCAGTTCCAGTTGCGGGTTTTAACCGGGGTAACTCCCACAAGGAATTCCCATCCTTTACTTTGGAGCAAACCGGCATTAATCTGTACTCCCGAGAATCCGGAGGAGGCTGCGAGTGGCACCCCCAAAATCTGATTCCGGTTATCGACAGTATAATAGGTTCCGTCGACGCGAAGGCGGTTTCCAAACAAGCGGATATCTGTACCGAATTCGAGCGAGGTTGCCTCTTCCGGCAGAAGGTTAGGGCTCAACAAGCTTCCCGGTTTTGCCAAACGGATGGCATCGCCCCACTGTCCGGCATCGCCGTAGGTTGCAAATAGCTGATAAGGTGTGGTGTCGTTACCTACCTGAGCATATCCCCCTCTGAGTTTGAACATATTTACGTTGCTGCCCAAATCTACCATGCGGTCGATCATAAGGCTTAGAGAGGCACTTGGGTAGAAGTAGCTGCGGTTTTCTGCCGGCAGGGTACTCGACCAGTCATTTCGTGCGGTAAGGTCGATATACGCAAGATCTTTCCAGCCCACATTGGCCATTGCATATACACTGTTGATACCTTTTTGATTTCTTGAGTTGCTGTAGTTCAGCGAACTCGCACGAATGTTCTGCACGGTATAAACATTGGGTACTACCAGACCTGAACCAGGCTTGGAAGCATTTGAAATGGAAGAGGCTTTTGAGTAAAGCGTATTTCCACCAACTGATACCGACACTGAGAAATCATTGAACGAATTGGCATAGGTAGCCAATGCGTCGAGGTTACGTTCCAGTCCATTGCTGCTTACAATACCATATGCACCATTGTTGGGTTCCTGAGTATATCCGGGAGCGATTTTGGTTTCACGTACTTCATCTGTTTTGTTAAGTGTGTATCGGCCCATCACATTAATCTGGGGGGTAATTTCCCAGTTGGCGACCATGTTACCAAACACACGGTAACGGTTGAAGCTGTTGTTCACTTCGTAGGCCAGGAACCATGGGTTTTCGTGGTTGCCTGAAACCCTCTGCACGTTGGAACCAACGCCATAATCCCTGAGGCGCATAATATCGATATTCAGCGGATTGGAGTATGCCCATTGCATGGGATTGGTTCCGCGGTCGCCTGAAGGACGGTTGTTGGACCAGGTGTTGGCAAAGTTTACGTCGGTACTAATGGTAAAGTTGCTGCGAACTTTAGAGGTAGCTGCCAACGAAATCCCGTTTCGGTGAAGATCAGAATTGGGAACCAGCCCGCTATGCGTCATATTGGTCACTCCCAAGCGGTAATTCATGGTATTGTTGCTGCTTGAAATAGAAACACCATTGGTTGTGGTCAGGGCAAAATCATTGATAAAGTTGTTCAGGTTGTTGGGATAAGATACCACCTCGGTTGGAATGGCAACTCCATTGGCATCGAGTTCGGCGCCCCACTGCACGGCCCAGTATCCTTTATCGGTTTGGGGTCCGGAGCCGGTTCCATCGCCGGCACTGATGGGAGGCAAAATTCCCCGTCCAATATCTTCAGGCCTGAAGGAGAAGAAACCGGAGGAAAAGCTTTTTTGTACATCGAGAAAGTGAGAAGGAACATCAAAAACAGTATTGGAGGTAACCGACACCTTCATTCCTTGTTGTTCTCTTCCTTTCTTGGTGGTTATAAGAACCACACCATTTCCTGCCCGTGTACCATAAAGCGCTGCAGCACTGGGGCCTTTCAGAATCGAAACACTTTCGATGCTTTCTGGATCAAGGTCGGCAATTGCATTTCCGAAGTCAACATTGTTGCCAGCACCAAATCCACCCACATTGTGAACAGTGTTTGACATGGGAACGCCGTCGACTACAAATAGTGGCTGGTTATCGGAGCTCATAGACGTGGCTCCGCGGATGATCATGCTTACTGAAGAACCAGTACCCCCCGTTGAATTGATGGTTACTCCTGATACCTTCCCGGCCATGGAGTTGAGCACATTCTCCTGCACTACTCTGGTCAGATCGCTGCCATCGACCCGGCCAACCGAGTAGCCGAGCGAGCGCTCCTCCCTGCGGATACCCAAAGCAGTTACAACCACTTCGTCGAGCGATTCGATACTTTCGGTAAGAGTAACATTAATGGTATTTCTACCAGCTACCTGAATCTCCTGTGGTTGAAAGCCAACAAAAGAAAAAACCAAGATAGCATCGGATGGTACTGAAAGAGCATAACGACCGTCGAGGTTGGTTACCGTTCCGGTGGTTGTACCTTTAATTACAATACTAACTCCAGGCAGAGTAATTCCGCCATCGGCAGAAGTAACAATACCGGAAACGGTTACGGGTTGTGGCTGAGCCATTGCCTTTTCGGAGGCAGAGGCATCTATGTATACGCCACTGAAGATTACCAGAAACATGATGCCCAATAGCTGAAGCAAGGTATGCCTGGTGCTGTTTTTTATATTCAGTTTGAAGTTCATTAGAA
>DIUI01000063.1 GCA_002428215.1 Prolixibacteraceae bacterium UBA6162 | reverse complement strand
AGAAATATTTTGTAAGTACCAACCCCTCCGGTGTCCTCGAGCAAATCAGGATTCAGACCATGAATACCTTCAACAATTAGAATGTTTCCCGGTCCGAGTTGAAGTATATGCCCATCAAAATAGCGTTCACCGGTTTTGAAGTTGAATTTTGGAATTTCAATTGCCTTACCCGAGAGAAGCTCACGCAACTGAGCATTAAAAAAAGCAATATCTATGGCCTTCAAAGCCTCAAAGTCGTACTGTCCATTCTCGTCGAGAGGCGTATGCTGACGGTCGACAAAATAGTCGTCGAGCGATATCTGGAAAGGCCACAATCCATTTACCGCCAATTGAACGCCCAGCCGTTTGCTGAAAGTGGTCTTTCCCGACGAAGATGGGCCTGCCACAAGTACTACCTTTACCTTTGGCTGATGAGAACTTATTGCATTGGCAATTTCGGCAATCTTTTTCTCCTGTAAGGCTTCAGATATTTTAATGATATCCCCCGATTTTCCATTGATAATGTATTGGTTAAGTTCGGCAATGGTGGATACTTTTAAAATTTCGGCCCAATCTTTATGCACCTGATAAACGCTAAACAACTTATCCTGACGCAAGGAGTCCTGTAGGGTTTTATAGTCCTGTGGGTGGGGAACTCTCAGCAGCAATCCCTCATAATAAAGCTCCAGACCAAAATTGGTGATGTAGCCTGTCGATGGCAACAGGTGGCCGTAGAAGTAGTTTACAAGCCCGTTCATTTTGTACAAATAGCTGTAAAGTGTTCCCTGCTGCTCAAACAGCATTGCCTTATTAGTCAGCCCCTGTGCCCTGAGCATCGTAACAGCATCGGCCGTATTTAACCCCAGTTTCTCAAATGGGTCGTTCCGGGAAATAATCTCCTGCATGGTCTCCCTGATGGCAAAAATATCGGCCTCGGTTAAGGGTCGTTGCAGCTGCTTCAGTTCGGCATAATATCCGCTCGATATTCCATGCTCGATGCTCATACCCGAATCGGGAAAAAGTTCCTGAACTGCTGCATAAAAAACAAAAAGCAACGACCTGATATACATCCGGCGCCCATCTGGATGGGTGAGATCTATAAACTCAATCGTTTTCGATTTTACTAAAGAAAAGGAAAGCTCTTTCAGTTTGTTGTTTACCAATGCCCCGCATACGGCCGTCGACAACTTAACTTTCTGGTCATCGGCGATTTCTTGAAGGGTTGTACCCAATGGATAGGTTACTGTTCTGTTGCTGTTTTTGCAATAGATTTCCACTAATTTCATACTTTCCTTTTTTGTGTAGCGCTCCCTGGTGGACTGCCACTATGGTATTTGGTTAAAAATAGCGATTCTATGCGGTTTGGTCAAATGTGTGAAACTGTCAAAGAGATCAGTTGTATAAATTAATCACAAAGCGTTGTGCATCATTGTTAACTATTTTATACAAGCTCATCGCGTAGAAACTGTGCAGTATAGGATCCATTCACCCTAACAATCTCTTCCGGTGTGCCGCTGCATAAAATTTGTCCTCCATCACGCCCTCCTTCCGGACCAAGATCGATAATGTAATCTGCAGCCTTTATAACATCCAGATTGTGCTCAATAACTATTACGGTATTGCCCTTTTCAACCAGTTTGTTGATTACCTCCAGCAACACCCTTATGTCTTCGAAATGGAGTCCGGTGGTAGGTTCATCCAATATATACAACGTTTTTCCGGTATCACGTTTCGAGAGTTCGGCCGATAGCTTGACCCGCTGAGATTCACCACCCGATAAAGTGGTAGAACTCTGACCGAGTGTAATATAACCGAGGCCAACCTCCTGTAATGTCTTTAGTTTGATGGCAATAGGTGGAATGGCTTCGAAAAATTCAACCCCCTGATTTATGGTCATGTCGAGGACATCTGAGATCGACTTTCCTTTATACCGTACTTCAAGGGTTTCGCGGTTGTAGCGTTTTCCCTGACACTCGTCGCAGTGTACATAAACATCCGGAAGAAAGTTCATTTCAATGACCTTCATGCCGCCTCCCTGGCATGCCTCACAGCGTCCGCCTTTCACATTGAACGAAAACCGACCGGGTTGGTATCCTCTCACCTTCGACTCAGGAAGCTGAACAAAAAGATTGCGTATATCCGAGAAAACACCGGTATAGGTTACCGGATTGGACCGGGGAGTGCGGCCAATCGGCGACTGATCTACCTCCACCACCTTGTCAACATGTTCCAATCCCTCAATCTTTTCAAACGGAAGCGGATCGTCGACAGAGTTATAGAAATGCTGGCTTAGCAATGGCTGTAACGTTTCGTTAATGAGGGTCGATTTTCCACTTCCCGAGACACCGGTTACACACACCATTCTTCCTAATGGAACCTCAAGGTTAACACCCTTCAGATTATGACCGGTACACCCCAGAAGCCTCAACCAATGACCATTGCCCTCCCTCCGTAGCCGGGGAACTTCAATTTTTTTGCGACCGGTCAAATAATCGGCAGTCAAGGTATGACTGGCCAATACCGTTGCAGGCACACCTGCTGCAACGACTTCGCCTCCATGCCGGCCGGCATAGGGGCCCATGTCTATGAGATAATCGGCATTGAGCATCATATCTCGATCGTGCTCAACTACAATTACTGTGTTGCCGGTGTCGCGCAATTGCTTGAGTGCTCCAATCAACCTAAGGTTATCGCGGTGGTGAAGCCCAATACTGGGTTCATCGAGAATATACAATACATTAACAAGCTGCGAGCCTATCTGTGTGGCGAGTCTAATCCGCTGCGATTCACCACCCGACAAGCTGCTGGCCGGCCGGTCGAGTGCAAGATAATTCAGACCAACATTGAGCATAAACTGAAGCCGATCGCGAATCTCCTTAAGCACCTCGTGTGCAATTTGCTGCTGCCGATGGCTCATTCTCTCTTCCAATCCTGAAAGCCAGATTCCAAGTTCATTCAGATCGAGACGCGAAACTTCAGCGATGTTCTTGCCATCGATTTTAAACCATAATGACTCCTTCTTCAGACGCATCCCATCGCACTCAGGGCAGGCAATGGTCCTGACAAACTGGTTGGCCCATTTTTGGGCCTTTTTTGCCGGATTGTCTTCCCTTTGACTTTCAATATATTTAATGATACCCTCGAAGGTCATCATATAGTTCATACTCGTTCCCATAGGGGTGTTTTTGAGCTGAATTCTTTCATTCGAACCATACAGCAGTGCGTCGAGACCCTCGTCCGAAATTGCCTTTATCGGGGTATTTATGTCAAAATCATATTTCTCGCCCAGGGCTTCGATTTGCCACCAGATGAGTGAATTTTTCTGAAGCCCCAATGGGGCAATACCCCCTTTGGCAAGGGAAAGATCCCTGTCGGGTATCACCTTATCCATATCAATTTCGGCAATTCTTCCGAGTCCGTTGCACTTTGAACAAGCACCCTGCGGAGAGTTGAACGAAAAGTTATGCGGGGCAGGCTCGTTGTACGAAATACCGGTAGTCGGGCACATCAACAGGCGGCTGTAATACCTGGCTTCACCGGTATCGGCATTCAGTATCATAATAATGCCCTGCCCCTGAACCATGGCCGACTGAACACTCTCCCTTAGTCTTTTATCGGAAGCATCATCTACCACAAGTTTATCAATCACCATTTCGATAAAATGGATCTTATACCGGTCAACTTTAAATCCGTGCGTTAGCTCTTTAACCTCACCATCGACCCGGGCATATAGATACCCTTTGCGCCGCATCTGCTCAAAAAGTTCGCGGTAATGACCCTTCCTACCCTTTACCTGAGGTGCAAGGACATGTATCCTGCTGCCGGAAAATTTCTCGCGAATGAGCTGCAGAATCTTCTCGTCGGAGTATTTGACCATCTTCTCTCCTGTATTGTAGGAAAATGCTTCGGCAGCGCGGGCATACAGAAGCCTGAGAAAGTCATAAATCTCGGTGACAGTGCCAACCGTTGAACGTGGGTTTCGGCTCGTTACCTTCTGTTCAATGGAGATTACCGGGCTTAATCCCGTAATTTTATCCACATCGGGACGCTCCATATTTCCCAGAAAAGAGCGTGCATAGGCCGAAAAGGTCTCAATATATCTCCGCTGTCCCTCAGCATAAATGGTATCAAACGCCAACGAAGATTTACCACTACCACTCAAACCGGTAATTACAGTGAGCTGATCGCGCGGAATCTCAACGTCGATATTTTGCAGATTGTGCACCCTGGCACCCTGCACCCATATCTTATGCTCCTCTTCGTTATGCATAAGAGCGTCTAACAATTCGTCACCTTCCTGATTCATCCAAGTTTGTCTATAGCAATATTGATTCGGCGAATTGTCTCCTCCTTACCCAAAAGTTCACAAATCCGAAAAAGATCGGGGCCCATATTGCCACCAACCAAACAGAGCCGAAGCGGGTTCATCACTGCTCCAAAATTCCAGCCCTGCTCATTCATAAATTCAGAGAAAGCTGTTTTTATTGCAGATGCTTCCCAGACATCAAGTCTCAGAAAAAGTTCGGCTATCGCCTTCATTTCACCACCGGTTTGCGCCGTCCAGCGCTTGCTTACTGTTTTTTCATCGTAATCAGAAGGTGACTGAAAAAAGTAAAACCCATGGTCCCAAAACTCTGAAATAAAATCACACCTGTCTTTAACCTCTCCCACAACCGCTTCGATTTGTGCAATGTCGGGATCCAGTCCCTTCTTCAACAGGAGGGGTTGAAGCAACGACGCCAATTCAGAAACGGGTTTTTGCTGCAGATAGGTGCGGTTGAACCAACGTGCTTTTTCAGGGTCGAAGCGCGAACCCGATTTGACCACCCGATCGAGGTCAAAAATTTGCACCAGCGAATCCAGGCCGAAGATCTCCTGATCACTGCCGGGATTCCAGCCCAGCAACGCCAAAATATTCAGAAATGCTTCAGGGAAATAGCCATCTTCACGATAGCCGCGCGACACATCACCTGTTTCGGGATCCTTCCATTGAAGAGGAAATACCGGAAAACCCAATTTGTCTCCATCGCGTTTGCTCAATTTTCCTTTACCCTGAGGTTTCAATATAAGCGGCAGATGGGCAAACTCCGGCCGGCCAGCTTCCCAGCCAAAAGCCCGGTAAAGCAATATATGCAAAGGCATCGAAGGAAGCCATTCTTCACCTCTGATTACATGGGTAATTTGCATAAGGTGGTCGTCAACGACATTGGCCAGATGGTAAGTGGGCATGCCATCCGACTTAAACAATACTTTGTCGTCGAGCTCCCGTGTATTAAAGGTAACACTCCCTCTGATTAGATCGTTTTCGGTTACATCAAGGTTTTCAGGCATCTTAAACCGAACCGCATAGGGTTCTCCCGCCCCGATTCTGGCTTTAACCTCTGACGGGGAAAGCGATAATGAGTTGAGCAAGCCCAAACGGGTATGTTGGCTGTAGGCAAACACTTCTCCCCTTGTCTCTGCCTCAGAACGCAAATGGTCGAGCGCTTCGGCCGAATCGAAGCTATAATATGCCCAACCGCTATCGAGCAGTTGATCTATATATTTTGCATACAACTCTTTTCGTTCACTTTGCCGGTAAGGCCCAAAACTTCCTCCAAATCCCGGACCCTCATCGGGTATCAGACCACACCACTTAAGACTTTCGGAAATATACGCTTCGGCACCCGGAACATACCTTGTTTGGTCGGTATCCTCTATGCGAAGCAGAAAATCGCCTCCGTGACGACGCGCAAAAAGGTAGTTGAACAAGGCTGTGCGAACCCCTCCCATATGCAGGGGACCAGTCGGACTGGGCGCAAAGCGTACCCTAACTCTTCTCTGTAGCATAATTGGCTAAATTTTAGGCCGCAAAGATAGTGAAAATGATTCGGCCATTTCTTTAGGCAGGCGGCCCAAATAGATACCCGGTATTCAGGTATTCACCCTGAATGTGAGCTCTTATTGAGGTTATTTGCAAAATCCGGGCACCCATATACAACAACCGCCTGCGCTTACGCAGGCGGTCTTGACTATATGGTGGGTAAATACCAACCTGCCTGTGCAGCAATGGTATTTACGAAGGGCACCGGCGTCTGCCGGTACTTTATTGTTTTTCGCTTCTGTTTTTCCTGAAACATGAAGCTGATTAAACCATCTCTATTGATGGCAAAGGTAACCCTTTTAGAGCGATTTGGACTTACAATGTGCAGCAGAATGGAAGCTCTAAATTTCAAGAAAACCATGGGGAAAGAGTGTAAATTCAAAAAAAGAGTGTTCAATTGTAACATTTCCTGTTTAAGGGCGTCTTTATTCATAGCAAGATCACCCGAAACAGGATGACCCAAAACGAGTTTAACCAGACCGTCGATATTTATGCCGACTCGCTTTTCAGATTTCTTCAAAGAAACCTGAAAGATCGGCATGCATCAGAAGATATAGTTCAGGATTGTTTTGAAAAACTTTGGAAATACCGTGAAAAGATCGATCCCGATAAAATCAAATCGTGGCTTTTTACCACAGCCTACCATGGTGCAGTCGACCATTTCAGACGACAGAACCGATGGCAGCCAACCGATAATGTGCCTGCCGGTGCTGCTTCGCACAACGATGGGTATTCAGATGTCAGGGAGCGCCTCAACGAGGCTGTCGATCTCCTACCTGAGATCCAGAGAATGGTGGTGGTACTGCGCGATTATGAAGGTTATTCCTATCGGGAGATTGGAGAAATCTGCAACCTGAACGAATCTCAGGTGAAGGTTTACATATACAGAGCCCGCTTGTTCTTGAAAAACTATATTGGCAACAAGGAGGTACTTGTTTAACGATCGAAAAATGCAAATTACACGCGATACATATGAATCCTATTTTCTTGACTACCTCGAGGGGAGCCTGGAGGAATCGCTTGTAAATGAATTTCTCGACTTCCTCGACAAAAATCCGGATCTTAAGTTGGAGCTGCAAAACTTCAACAATACCATTGAAATTCCAGCCAACAGTGCCACAATAGATAAAAACAGGCTCTACCGGGTAAGTTCAGCCGACAAAGAGGAATACAACCACCAATTGGTTGCATGGTTTGAAGGAGACCTCTCAGAAACGGAAATAGCCACGTTCGAAAATTCCGCCCAAACAAAACCTAGGGTTGTGGCTGATATGGAACTGATACGCCAAACCCGGCTTGTGCCGGATCAAAAGGTTGTTTTTTTCCAAAAATCGAGATTGTACCGTAAGGCACTGCCCCCCATAACCCTGCGTTGGTGGAGTGCTGCTGCCGCTATTGTTTTTATGGCATTGATCATTAGGACGCTTATGCCTGATTCGGAATCCAACCCCTACTCCCATTCTCCCCTGCCATTGGTGAATGAACCAATAGTTGAATCAATTGTGTCAGAATCGCCGATCAACCCCGGGGAGGTTATCGCAATGCCGAAGGAAACCGCAATGAGCAGATCTTTACCTGCCCCGGCAATATCCGCTGTAGATGAACCCAAAACCATTGTTTATGAAAAGGTGCCCGAACCTTTGCCTGTCAGAAGAGGAGTATTGGCACTTAAGGAGGAAAAACAACTGCTCGCAGGAATAGTATTGGCACAGCCATCCGAAACAGAGCCAGAGGAGCTTTACCTTGCAGAGCGCTTGCTGGACAAAGCCGGACTCGACGACTTTTCACTCAATAAAATGCTGCGTGCCGGGCTTAGTATTGCATCGGAATTGTCGAACGAACGGTTTAGCTATGCAGTTAATTCCGAGGGTGAGCTCAAAACCCTGGCCATCGATACCAGATTGTTTGGGTTTAGGGTAGCCAAAGATAGAAAGCCCTAAGCTGTAACAAAATTGCGAACACTCCGTCTTACGTTAAATTAAAAGCTTGAATTATGATACGTATTGTTTACCTATTGGCCCTTCTTATCGTTCAAAACGCATTTGGGCAAGCCGATAGTGTTTCGGTTAAAGCGCTTGGAAAAAATGTTGTTTCGGTACACGATGGGAAAAGCGGAACCAGAGTTGTGGTTGGCGACACCCTCGGAATTGAAGTTATTACCAACCAACGCGGAGATACCACTTCTATCAGGATTGGTCGCCGGAATATAGAAATCGTTGAAGAGGGAGGAAGCACCAGAGTTGAAATGTCTCGTGAAACCAAAGAGAGAATAGCACCAAAAAGAAAGTTCAACGGACTGTGGGGTGGCTTTGAAATGGGCATTAACACCCTGCACACCACAAATTACGATCTCTACTCTGGCACCGGTTTTGGCAATTTCTTCGAAATAGACCATCCAAAATCACTCACTGTTAACATCAATTTTGCCGAATATGCATTCAGCAACGAAAGCAATACCCTTGGACTCGTCACCGGACTTGGTGTAAGTCTTATGGATTACCGATTTAGCGAGGCTATCACCGTTAAAAAAGGAGACATCAACAATTATCTGATTCCTGTTGCTTTGGATAAAGACGGACTGGTTAAATCGAAATTAAATGTGGCCTACCTTACCGCTCCGATGATGCTTCAATTTGCTACGCCTCTAAAATATAAACAGCATCGCCTTACGCTGGGTGGAGGCATAATTGGAGGCGTAAACATTGGCTCGCATACCAAAATTAAATCAGAAACCGGCAAGTCGAAAGAGCGCCGTAACTTCAACGTTCATCCAGTGAAATACGACTTAACAGCCAGGGTGGGACTGGGAGAAGTTAGTTTGTTTGTAAATTACAGCATGACACCTGTTTTTACTGAAGGAAAGGGGCCTCTGATTCAACCGCTAACTGCCGGAATATCCCTTCTTAACTTCTAAATGAGTGGGCGCAATCAACCACAAATTTCACTGCTGCGCTTCGCTAAGCCAATCTACTTCATCCTCAAAATTGCTCCGACAAGATCTCATTACCGGTCGAAACTCGTAACTTTGCCCAACGCCGCCTACATTAGCAAACCTCTGAAGATTGTCGCAATCCTATCTGACGATCGTTACTATTGTTTGTCTGATGCAAGCGTCCATAAGCAGGGAAAATAAGTATTATGAAGAGACTGATCAGAAAAATACCAGTTTGGTTGATGCTATTTTGGGCCTCCATTTTCACAGGGGTTGCGCAAATTCCCGACACCCTTTTTCTGAAACTTACAAATACCAAAAAGATTACTCAAAAAATTGAGCTGGTTACGGAGTCAACAAAGGATTTTAACCCTTGGGGAGACCCGTTCAGAGGCCACTGGGCGGGTGTTGACATAGGGTTCAACTCCCTTACAGGGCCCGGTTTTACCAACCGCCCTCCTGAACTTCTAAGCCATAATATCCTGCGATCTAACTCATTGGCGATAAACCTTCTTCAAAAAAGCATTAATCTCCAACGGATTCGAAATACCTTTGGCATGGTTACAGGTTTAGGGGTTGAGTTTAATGGTTACCACCTCGACAAAAACACCACCCTGTCGGTGTGGCCTTCGGGAAAGATTGAAGCCAGTAATTTAATAGTAAATAACCAGCTGAAATCCAGGTTGGTCGCAACGTACGCAAAGATTCCTTTGTTGCTGGAATTTCAGATTCCGGTTAATCATTACCAAAACCGGATCTTTATTTCGGCCGGTATTTATGGCGCCTACAGGCTGGGAAGTCATACCAAAATCAAGTATAGCACAGACCGTTCGTTAGAGAAACTCAAAACCCGGGGCGACTTCAGCCTCGGGGATCTGCAGGCAGGATACATGCTTCGCATTGGATACCGTCAGTTTCAATTTTTTGCTGAACGCAGTCATATGCCTCTCTTCAGGGAAAAGGCAATGGCTCCAGATCTATACCCATTTACCTTGGGATTAACCCTGTTGCGGTTCTGACAGACGGTACTAAATTGGACAAAGCACCGTATAATTCAACGTTTGTTAAACAAATGTCTTACCTTGTATTCAAATAAAATTTACTGCCGATGAATCTACTGCTTATTAGCAATTCAACCATGCCCGGTGAACCTTATCTCGATTATCCAAAACTCGAAATAGCACGTTTTTTGGGAGAAAAACCGTTGACTGCTCTATTTATTCCCTATGCTGCCGTTACATTCTCGTTCGACCAATATGTTGACAAAGTTGAGGAACGTTTTACTGAAATCGGTCACCGAATTGAAGGAATACATACCTTCGAGAATGGCGTAAACGCCGTTTTAGATGCCGAAGCGATCGTCGTTGGCGGAGGAAACACCTGGCAATTGGTAAGAATGATGCACGACCGAAATCTTATGCAGGTCATTCGGGAAAAAGTATTGGGAGGAACACCCTTTATTGGATGGAGCGCCGGGGCTAATGTTGCCTGTCCAACCCTTCGGACCACCAACGATATGCCCATAATCGACCCAAAAAGCTTTAATACCATGCATCTGGTACCGTTTCAGATCAATCCGCATTACCTCGATTCACATCCCGATGGACATGCGGGCGAGACCAGGGAACAACGCATACGGGAGTTTACCGAGATTAACCCTAATGTTTATGTGGTGGGACTGCGCGAAGGATCTATGTTGCAACGAAAAGACGATACACTGAAGCTCATAGGCAGCCATCCGGTCCGAATATTCCGAAAAGATGAAGTTCCCCGTGAAGTATACCCCAACGAAGACCTCAGTTTTTTGCTTGCCTAATCAGCAATATCCCGTATTATTTTAATCCTCAGGGTTTATTTTTCAGCTGCTCTCCGGGCCATGGTTTTATTACCATAGTGTATCTGCTGTTTTCCTTAACCGCTTCGGGCGAGAAGTAGTCGCTGTGGTAACGATGTGCCACATACAGTTCCGTTTGATCGCAATAGTATGGACTGGCAGGAATTCCCGATGTACCGGTAGGAATTACTGTCTTTGAATCATCCCAGAACCCTATGGCATATACATGACGCTGCGACGCCCCATTGTCGGCGTTGTAAAGGTTGTTCCAGCTATACGTGTAAGGAGCTACGGTGTGAAAACTTCCCCCCACAGGATAAGGCCCTCTGTTGAGCTTTAAAAATCGATTCAACATCTGAACGCCTCCCAATGGGTGTGCCAGCGAAAGTTGATTCAGTTTCTGCCATTCCCACTTTTGCATGTCGGGCCCAAGCTGTCCTGTCAGCTCCTCCAGGGTTGAGTTGAAAGCAATGGCAAGAATATCATCGAAAGTCTCAATTTCGGGTGTACTTCGATCGTCAATCCATTCAGAATCAGGATTGACCAATATATTATTCAACAACCCCTGAGCCATAATCTTGCTTCCCATAAACTGTGTGAAAAGTTCATCGGTAAGATTATCACGAATCAGACCTTCGATCAATTTTCGAAAAAACACCTCAAAAATGGATGCTTCTATGCTGGTTGGCAAAAGATTATAATCCCAATTGGCCAACAACTGCAAGGCTTCCGGTACTCCTCCCTCCCACGATGGGTAAGATTGAAGACGCGGAAGCAGTTTGTTGAGCGTTTTTTGGGCCAGAACCGATTGCAGATCACCCTGAATTCGCTGGAAATCGGCAACCGAATGCGTCTCCTGGGCTTCCAGAAGCTCTCTTATGCGGTCGATTCGGTCGGGTTGAGCAAACCAATGGCTGATGTGATGCGGATAGTCGTCGGGGGCAGTTTTGTTGTTGGCCGACGAAACATACCCCCTTTCGGGATTGAACTCATACGGCAAAGCTTCGAAGGGAACCAGTCCCTGCCAGTCGTATTCGGAAGTATGTCCGGGATAGACCAGTGATTTAGCTCCGGGCCTGACAGGTAAACCCGAACTGGTTTGCAACCCGATGTTCCCTTTGTGGTCGGCATATACAACATTCTGACTAACGGCAATAAAGGTGCTAAGAGCTTCCCTGAAGTCTTCCCAGTTTGATGCATGGTTAAGTTTATATACCGTTGCTATTTCGTTGCTCCATTCGTTTCCAATCCAGCGCATTGAAAGGGCCGGGCCTGCAATTTTTTTAAATCCATTAACAATGGGACCGCGATGGGTAAACTTAATGGTACGTTCGACCGGTGGAGCATTTTTAATATGGATGACCTCTTTGCGTATTAAAAGATCATGCCATTTGCCATCAAGCAGATATTGGGTAGAGTCTTCATTTAGAGTCTCTGCATAAAAATCCATATCATCGACCATTACATTGGTCATCCCCCATGCAATCGAGTCGTTGTGTCCCGAGATAATCCATGGCTGACCGGGGAGTACAACGCCGGTAACATTCAGTTCTCCTTCCACATATTGATGCATCTGATACCAAATGCCCGGTATGTTCAGTCCCAAATGCATATCATTTGCCAGCATAGGCTTACCGGTTACACTCTTTGAACCCGAAACAGCCCAGTTGTTGCTTCCGTGAAAAATTTCAATGCCCAGTTGCTGTAGTTGATTATTTGAGGCCGTTACCTGTTGAGCAAAACCATCCAAAACCAGCTCAAAATCGGGAAGGACTGGCGTTGGCTGTAAACGGATATCCGGAAGGGCTTCGAGCATCAGAGATTCTCCGACATGTTGTCTGAGCTGCTCGAGCAGAATCTCATTTTGCCAGGGAAGCGTAAGATCCCAGGCCATATAACCAATGAGATTTAGTGAATGAAATGGTTCCCAGGGCTCGGGATGGTATCCCAGAATTTTAAACTCGGGTGGCAAAGCATGCTTTTGGATATAACGGTTCACTCCATCGGAATAGGCTTCAAGTACAGCCAAAATTGCAGGATCAATGTTTTCTA
>DIUI01000120.1 GCA_002428215.1 Prolixibacteraceae bacterium UBA6162 | reverse complement strand
CAGGCAGCACTCAATATTGAGGATGGTATTGAGGAGCTTAGGTATGCCAAGGTAATTATTGCCACCGATGCCGATGTGGATGGAATGCATATACGATTGCTGCTGATTACCTTCTTTCTTCAGTTCTTCCCGGAGCTGGTCAGAAAAGGGCATGTCTATATTTTGCAAACCCCTCTCTTTAGGGTGCGCAACAAAGTCCAAACCATTTACTGCTATTCTGAAGAGGAGAAGGAAGAAGCGGTTAAATTACTGAAAGGTTCACCTGAAATAACCCGTTTCAAGGGGCTGGGTGAAATCTCGCCCGATGAGTTCCGTAATTTTATAGGCGAAGAGATACGGTTGGATCCTGTTTTGCTTAAAAAGCACGAATCGACTACCCAGATGCTGGAGTTTTATATGGGCAAAAATACTCCCGAAAGGCAGGACTTTATCATTGACAATCTATACATTGAGAAGGATGAAGTTGCCTGAAACCACTAACACCACTATCATTTATGCCTGAAGATATTTTGCAGCCTACCGATCCGAAAGCCGACGCCTCGAGAGAAGACGTAATTTATCTTTCGGGGATGTACCGCGACTGGTTTCTTGATTATGCATCGTACGTAATTCTTGAACGCGCTGTTCCTTATGTAATCGATGGGCTCAAGCCGGTGCAGCGGCGTATTCTGCATGCTATGCGCGAGATGGATGACGGCAGGTTCAATAAAGTTGCCAACATCATCGGACAGACCATGCAATACCATCCCCATGGAGATGCCTCCATTGGCGATGCCCTGGTGCAGCTTGGTCAGAAGGATCTGCTGATTGAAGCTCAGGGAAACTGGGGGAATATACTTACCGGAGATGGAGCCGCCGCTCCTCGTTATATTGAGGCGCGTTTGTCGAAGTTTGCCCTTGAAGTACTATTCAACCATAAAACCACCGAATGGAAGTTGTCGTACGACGGAAGGAAGAAAGAACCTGTGATGCTTCCGGCCAAGTTCCCCCTGCTGCTGGCTCAGGGAGTAGATGGAATTGCGGTGGGTCTGGCCTCCAAAATATTTCCGCACAACTTTAATGAGATCATCGACGCAGCAGTGGCGTATCTCCGGGAAGAGGAGTTTGTTATCTATCCCGATTTTCCAACAGGAGGCTCGGTTGATGTGTCGAGGTACAACAATGGGCTTCGTGGTGGGAGCATTAAGGTGCGTGCAAAGATTGAGAAGCGAGACAGCAAGACACTTGTAATCAACGAAATACCGTTTGGAAAAACAACATCTTCGGTAATCGAATCGATTATTAAGGCCAACGAAAGGGGGAAAATCAAGATTCGAAAAATCGACGACAACACCTCTTCGCATGTAGAGATTTTGGTACATCTCGCGCCTGGAGTTTCGTCGGATAAAACCATCGACGCACTCTATGCCTTTACCGATTGTGAAGTTTCGCTGAGTCCGAATGCCTGCATTATAGAAGACGACAGGCCAGCCTTTATAGGGGTAACGGAGATTCTCAAAAAATCGGTCGATTCAACCTGGCGGCTCCTAAAAATGGAGCTTGAAATTCGAAAACAGGAGCTGGAAGAGGCCTGGCATTTTGCTTCGCTGGAAAAGATATTTATCGAGGAGCGGATTTACAAGGATAAGTCATTCGAAGAGTCTGAAAATATGGATGCAGCCCTGGCTCATATCGAACTTAGGCTGGAGCCCTGGAAGCCTAAATTCAGGCGTGAATTATCCCGCGAAGATCTTCTCCGCCTGATGGATATCCGGATGGCGAGAATTCTGAAATTTAATGCCTTTAAAGCCACAGAGCATATGTTGGGGATAGAGGCCGAAATTGAACAGGTAGTCGATAAAATCAACAAAATTATACCCTATTCCATTGAATGGTTTGAAAAACTTAAAGCCAAATATGGGAAGGGGCGCGAACGAAAGACCGAAATCCGGAATTTCGAAAATATTGTCGCCACAAAAGTGGTGGTGGCCAATGAGAAGTTGTACATCGATCTGAACGAGGGCTTCGTAGGGACTGGCCTTAAAAAGGCAGAGTACGTTTGCGACTGCTCCGATATCGACGATATAATTGTCTTTAGGCGCGACGGTACTTATCTGGTAACCAAGGTGAGTGAAAAGGCGTTTGTTGGAAAAAATGTGATACATCTGGCAGTATTCAGAAAAGACGACGACCGAACCATCTATAACGTGGTTTACCGCGACGGAAAGTCGGGTTTTGCCTATATGAAAAGGTTTGCTGTAACCGGGGTTACGCGCGACAAGGAGTATGACCTAACCATGGGACACAAGGGCTCAAAGGTTCTCTATTTCTCAGAGAATCCAAATGGAGAGGCCGAAGTACTGAGGGTAATTCTTAAACCGAAACCCCGTATTAAGAAGCTGGTTTTTGAAGTCGACATGGGAGAGCTCACCATCAAGGGTCGGCAATCAATGGGCAACATCCTAACCAAATACGATGTACATAAGGTTTCACTGCACGAAAGAGGAATCAGCACCCTGGGAGGACTAAAAATCTGGTTCGACCCCGATGTTCAGCGACTGAATGCCGATAAGAGGGGTAAATTCCTGGGCGAGTTTACTGCCGATGATAAAATTCTGGTGATATACAAAAGCGGCGATTACCAGCTGTACAGTTATGACCTGAGTACTCATTTTGAGCCAAACATCCTGACCATCGAAAAATTTGATGCATCGAAAGTGCTTTCGGCCATCTATTACGATAAGGAGCAGGAGTTTTACTACGTAAAACGTTTCGAAATAGAGGAGACCCTCAACAAGCTGATCTGTTTTATCGGCGATAGTGCGCAGAATAAGCTGGTAAGTGTAACGTGGGTGCGTTATCCGCGCTTTGAACTCGAGTTTGGAGGCAAGAACAGCGATCGCGAAAACGAAATTATTGAAGTTGCAGAGTTTATTGGAGTAAAAAGCTGGAAGGCGAAAGGGAAAAGACTCACCAACTATTTTGTCGAAAATATCAAGGAGCTGGAACCGGTAATTCGAGATGAACATGAGCCAGTGGCTACGACTGGCATACCTACAGCCGATGATGTTCCCTTCGAAATCGAGCGACCCAATGATGATAACGCCAATCAGATGACCCTGTTTTGACATGTTGATTTACCTGATAGGTTTTATGGGGTGTGGGAAAACCACTCTCGCGCTCAAGTTGGCCGATTCGTTGGGATTCGAAGCCGTGGATCTCGACCGTTTCATTGAAGAACGAAATTTCAAATCTGTTCCGGCGATATTTGAAACCTATGGTGAAGAGCACTTTCGCACGCTGGAAAGAAAGGCTCTTGAGGAGGTCGCTCAATTTTCTAATGTGGTGGTATCCACCGGAGGAGGAGCTCCCTGCTTTTTCGACAATATGGCCTTTATGAATAGCAGTGGCATTACCATTTATCTCGACACCTCTGTTGAACTGCTTTCAGAACGCCTGCAGAAATCAAAAACCGACCGGCCGCTGATTCGAGGAAAACAGCCCGGAGAGATCGAAATTGCCATTCGTGAAATGCTCGATAAACGCTCGAACTACTACAACATGGCGCGAATTGTTGTGGCCAACAGGGACAACCCTTTGCCCGATGTTTTAAACGCTCTCCGGAAAAACGGATACCTGCCATGACATAGCTCGCGTAATCTTCCCGCTTGCCAGAAAACAGAATACCTGCCTGTTGTACCCTTTTTATGAAAAAAAGAGTTAAAAAACTGTTAAATTCCAATATGGATTCGGTTTTATGGTGGAATTTTTGCCGAGAAAGTAAAAAAAACCTATCTTTGATGCACTTCATGTCAGATAATTCTGACATAGTGTGTTTGGGGGTTAATATAAAAAGAGGCATCTGTTGAGATCGCCTCTTTTTTTATGTTCTTACTCCACAAGATATTTCTGAAATCCCTCCGAAAAATAGATGGTATTAAATCCATTGGTGTCGCTGTAAATAAAATAGACATCAATGTTTTTAAGCGATTGTGAAAGTTCCACACTCCGTTCAAGTCCAAGCACCATAAAAGCTGTTGCCAAAGCATCGGCTGTCATACAGTCGTCGGCAAGTACGGTAGCGCTCAATAGATTATGCTGCGTCGGATAGCCGGTCGATGGGTCGATGGTATGGGCGTATTTTTTGCCATCTTCCTCATAAAAGTTTCGGTAATTTCCCGAAGTAGCCAATGCTTTGCCATCAAGTCGCACCACCGCCTGTAATTCCTGATCGACCAGAAGTCCCGATTCGTCGGGTTTACTTATCCCGATGCTCCAGATGTTACCTTTGGCATTGACACCACGAGCGACTACTTCTCCTCCAATTTCTACCATATAGTTTTCGCAACCCTGCCGGGCTAAAAAATCCGCAATAAGATCGGAGGTATAACCTTTGGCAATCGCACTCATATCGAGCATTATCGAAGGATGTTCTTTTTTGATCCGCCCATTCTCCAACATTACCTTTCGATACCCTGTAATCGTCAATAAACTGTCGATCAAATCAGGGGTTACCGTCTCTTTCTTGCTGAACCCAAAGCCCCAGGCATTAACCAGAGGAGCAACAGTAATGTCGAACGCTCCTTCGGTTAATTCGGAGATCTCTTCGGAACGTATGAAACAGTTTGTAAACCATGGATCGAGAACGACCCTCTCGTTTTGGTTGATCTTTGAAATGGTAGATTTGGGATTGAACGTAGAAAACGACAGGTCGAATTCTGCAAACAGCTTCTTGATTTCTTCATGGAAATCCTTTCCTCCTTTGCTTTCGTATACTATGTTGTAGTATGTTCCGTATACCGGCCCTTCGTTGTATACATAGACATCGGGCTGTCCGCACGACAGAAGTAAAAAAGCAAGCAGTACGGATGTTATGAAAACGAGGGACTTAGCAGGTATTTGCCGGATAAAGTGTAGTTGGAAATGCATACAGTGTGATTTTCGGATCAAAGGTAAGAAAAAGAGCCTTTGAATATGAAAATCACTGGTTGTTCCCTTTTTGCGTTTAACTTTTCCTTATCTTAAAACCGTTTTATTTAATTGCACAAAAGACTGTATGAAGAATTTTCCCTTTCGATCCATTGTACCGCTTATCTCAGTTGTCGCATTCGCTGGTGGATGCGGGCAGCCAGCCCAGGAGTCTAAGCGCCCCAACATTTTATTTATAATGAGCGACGACCACACGCAAAAGGCGATTAGTGCCTATGGTCATAACCTCATACAGACACCCCACATCGACCGGCTGGCAAAAGAGGGGGTATTGTTTCGTTCAAGTTTTGTGACCAATTCGATTTGTGCTCCCAGCCGGGCAGTGCTTTTAACCGGAAAATACAGCCACCTGAATGGCAAGGTCGACAACCACAGTACCTTTGACTGGGATCAACCCAATTTTGCAAAAATGCTTCAAGCCGGGGGATACCAAACAGCGCTGGTCGGTAAAATTCATCTGAACGGCAACCCACAGGGGTTCGACTATTCAATAGTTCTGCCGGGTCAGGGTCAATATTACAATCCTGTCTTTATCGAGAATGGTGAACGAAAGCAGTTTGAAGGACACTCCACACCACTTACCACCGAATTTGCCATTAACTGGCTCGAAAATATCAGGGAAAAGGATAAACCTTTTATGCTGATGTACCATCAGAAGGCACCCCACCGAAACTGGCTTCCCGAGGAGAAATATCTTGATTACCTTGAAGATGTAGAGTTTGAGTTTCCCCACAACTTCTTCGATGATTACGAGGGCAGGGGTCTTGCGGCGCGTCAGCAGGAGATGGAGATTGTAGATCATATGTTCTGGGGGCACGATATGAAATTTGTCTTGGATCCCTATACTGGCGAACCCACCGGCTTTGAGAACGAGCTCAGCC
This sequence comes from Prolixibacteraceae bacterium UBA6162, assembly GCA_002428215.1. The sequence continues at coordinate 6,900 of DIUI01000120.1, read as the reverse complement.
GAATGAACGAAACTCAACGGGCAGCCTGGGAAAATGCGTATAATCCGCGCAATGAGGCTTTTTTGAGAGAGATGCCTGAAGGACGCGAACTCGCAAAATTTAAGTATCACCGCTACCTTCGCGACTATCTAAAAATGATTAAGGGAGTTGACGATGGAGTTGGGGAGGTTCTGGCTTACCTCGAAGCGAAGGGTTTGCTCGACAACACCATTATTGTGTACACTTCCGATCAGGGTTTCTACCTCGGAGAGCATGGATGGTACGACAAACGATTTATGTATGAGCAGTCGTTTAGCACGCCTTTGCTGATTCGTTATCCCAAAGAGATTAAAGCCGGCACCGAGAACAGCGACCTTATTCTGAATCTCGACATGGCGCCCACTCTTCTGGACTATGCGGGTGTTGAAATTCCGGCCGACATGCAGGGAGTTTCGATGCGAGGCTTACTGGCCGGCAAAAAGATGCCATGGCGCGACGCCATATATTATCACTATTATGAATATCCTTCGGTGCACATGGTGAAACGTCACTACGGAGTTCGTACCGAGCGCTATAAGTTGATCCATTTTTACTACGACATCGACGAGTGGGAGCTTTACGACCTTTGGAACGATCCGGATGAGATGAACAACTTATACGGCAGCAGTGAGGGAGATATTCCCCAGGTTCGCAGGATGATGCATCTTAAGCTGGAGGAGTTGCGCACCCAGTATGGCGACTCTGATCAGAGTGCCCAACATTTTTTGCACACATACCTCGAATCGCTCAAAAAGAATTAAAGGATTCCCGGTTGCTCAATTACTATCTTCTCCTGTTTAAAGAGGAACATGAAGGCAATGGCAACAACCAGTGCAATGGATGCAGGGTAGAACATTATGGCGGTCCAGTTATGGTCGACCACCAATCCTGCTTCATTTACAATTTGGTATCGTTGTAAAAGCCAGCCGGTCATAAGGGTTCCAAGCAGCCATCCCACACCATAGGTTATGAAGGTAAGAAACCCTTGAAGACTGGCCCTTAAATCGGCCGGAGCTTTTTTGTCGGCATAAATCTGAGCCGTTACATAGAAGAAGTCGTAGCTTACTCCATGCAGTATGATCCCGATGTAGAAGAAGGATATCAGGGCTCCGTCGTCGCCAAAAGCAAAAAGTGCATACCTCAATGCCCATGCAAACATACCCATGAGCGCCATGCGCTTAATGCCCAATCGTATAAAGAAGAAAGGCATTAGAATCATAAAGATTACCTCAGAAGCCTGTCCGAGGGTCATAATTCCTGCCACATTGCTGATGCCGGCTTCGTTCATCGACATATTGGCAAACTGGTGGTACATGGCAAAGGGCAGCGAGATGAGGAGGGTGGCAATAATCAGAATGGCGAAGGAACGGTTCTTCATCATTTTTAAGGCATCGAAGCCAAGGATATCTTTAATGGTTGCATTTTGCTGCAACGCCTTGGGTGGAGTATCTGGCAGGGTGAAACTATAAATGCCCATAAGCAGGGATAATACCGCTGCAATCACCATTGGGTAAGGCGTAAGTTCTATGCCTGCTACACTGATGGCAATGCCTGCTGCAATCCAGCCAATAGAGCCGAGCACTCTGATGCGGGGAAAATATTTACCGGCCTCCGGAGTATGCCTGAAAGCGATGGCGCTGGTAAGTGCTATGGTGGGCATATAAAACATCATGTACAGCAGCAAAACCCAAAAGAAAAGGTTGGGTTCGGTAATCCTCGAAACAAGGAGCATCAGCAGTCCGCTTGCCAGGTGCAATACGCCGGTAAGCTTTTGGGCTGCAAAATATCGGTCGGCAATCAGACTTACAAAAAAGGCCGAGGCGATAGAAGCCCAGGCAAGTGTGCTGTATGCCATTCCAATATCCGTCCCCTGAAAACCAATGGAAGTTAGATAGCTTCCGAGGGTAACGTACCAGACGCCCCAAATAGCGTATTCGAGAAACATCATCAGGGAGAGTTGCAGATAGGAACTTGTTTTCATAAACAGAATATCATTAAGCAGGTAGTTAGATGTGGTTAAAAATAGTTTTTTTCACGAAATAGTATTGTCTTCATCGCATTTTTGCCTAAACCTGTAAATTATGCATAGGTGGAATCAAGCTAAGTGAACAACTTTTTCGCTATCCTGGCGGTTCTCAAAGCCACCTGACAAATGGTATGTTGTTTGCTGGATGTGCGTTCGTGAATAACCATTATCTTTGTGAGGATAAGGAGGTAGATTATGGCATTAAAGTTTTTTCATCTGCAAAAAGCAAAGCAGTTTAACATCCCATACCGGTTTCATGATCCCGATAAGGAGGATCGCGAGGAGCGTGAACGACGCATCCGCGAAGAGATGGGCATGGCTCCCCCACCTGTGGTTTCAAACCGTCTGTTTAAGGCCAATGTAAAAGGGCAGTTCCGTCAGTCGATGGGTCGTTCCTCCAAAACCGCCGAAGAAGCCCGTCGAAGCAGCAATCTGCGGCTGTACATACTAATCGCCATTTTAACCCTGGTTGTATACCTGGTTTTTTACCGCTAACTTATTAATCCTGTGACCAATATTATCCGACTGCTTCCCGATTCGGTGGCCAACCAGATAGCGGCCGGTGAGGTAATTCAACGTCCGGCCTCTGTGGTTAAGGAGCTGGTAGAGAATGCCCTCGACGCCGGAGCCACTTCGATTGTGGTCAATATAAAGGATGCCGGCCGGACCTTAATTCAGGTAACCGATAACGGATGCGGGATGTCGCCTACCGATGCCCGAATGTCGTTCGAACGGCATGCTACATCCAAGATAAATCATGCAAGCGATCTCTTTGCCATCCGGACCATGGGATTCCGCGGCGAGGCTCTTGCCTCGGTAGCTGCTATTGCCGATGTCGAAATGCGCACCAAACAACATGAGGATGAAACGGGCACCTTTCTTCATGTCAACGCTACCAAAGTAGTTACACAGGAACCCGTAGCCTGTGGAAACGGAACTTCGCTGCAGGTGAAGAACCTCTTCTTTAATGTTCCCGCCCGCCGTAAGTTTCTTAAATCGGATGCATACGAGTTAAAGTTGATTGTTAATGAGATGCAACGCATTGCCATTCCCAATCCCGACATCTCTTTTAACCTGTACCACAACGGAAATCCAATCTTCGAGCTATCTCCAGCCAACCTTCGAAAACGAATTGTAGCACTTTTTGGCAAATCTGTACAGCAGGCACTTATTCCCATAGAGAGTGAAACCTCCATTTCCGCCATAACCGGATTCACCGGTCTCCCGCGCTATGCCAGAAAAACTATGGGGGAGCAGTTCTTCTTTGTGAACAAGCGCTACATGCGCCATCCATGGTTTCATAAGGCAATCATGCAAGCCTATGAAAAGTTGCTGCCTCCCGATGCATTTCCCTCCTATTTTATATTCCTCGAAGTCAATCCTGCCGAGATCGACATCAATGTTCATCCTACCAAAACAGAAATTAAGTTTGAGAATGAAAAAGCCATTTGGCAAATTCTAAATGCTTCGGTGCGGGAGTCTTTGGGTAAAAACAATGCGGTTCCATCGATCGATTTCGATCAGGAAGGCAGTATCGAAATTCCTATGCCATTGCGGCGCGGCGACAGGATAGCCCCCCCGGAAATTGCATTCAATCCCGACTACAACCCATTTGACGAAAAACCTATTCGGCCTGCACAGAGTCACACCGGCGAGGATTTCAGGGATCGCTTGAACCTGCGCAATTGGGAACAGATCTATTCCGGCGCTGGCTCCGGTGCTGGCGGAAGTGCCGGTCTGCCGTCTGATGATGATCAGGCAGGTACCGAACCACGAATTTTTGCACCGGCTCCATCCGGCTTTCAGGGAAAGAGAATGGTGCAGCTGAAACAGAAATACATCGTACTGCCGGTGAAATCGGGCATGATGGTTGTTGACCAGTCGAGAGCCAGAGAGCGCGTTGTGTATGAGAAATTGCTTGCCGGAATGCAGGAAGGGGCTGTTGCTACTCAGCAAATTCTATTTCCCTATACCTTTGAATTGAACTCTGCCGATTCCGGATTGTTACATGAAATATTGCCCGATCTTTTGGCGATTGGCTTCGATATCCGGGATTTCGGAAAAGATACGTTTATAATTAACGGCGTTCCCGGATTGCTCGACGATGCCTCTCCGGTCGAGGTAGTTGAAAAATTGCTGGAGGAGGTAAAAAGTTCTGATATCGATATGGGAGCACGCGTAAGGGAGCAGGTGGCAGCTTCGTTGGCAAAAGCCGCCTCTGGATACCGACCTGTAGTTTTGCAACCCGAAGAGATGGACCACCTTATTGATCAGCTGTTTGCCTGTGCTTCGCCCAATTATACGCCCGACGGCAGACCTGTTCTCACGATTCTTCCGATGGAGGAGATAGAAAAGCATTTCGACCGGTAATCGACCTGCCGGAACCAACCTGTTAAAAAAGAGAATTACATGCAGTACCGACCCATATTTGCGAATACCCCAACCGTTGTAAGGAACCTGATTGTTATCAACATCGTGATGCTGCTGGCAACCTATGTGCTGGAGCGTGCCGGGGTTCCGGTTACCACCCTACTGGGGATGCATTATCCGGCATCAGACAACTTCCGGCTGCACCAAATCGTCACCCATATGTTTATGCACGGGGGATTTATGCATCTTTTGTTCAATATGTATGCCCTCTGGATTTTTGGCCGGGTACTCGAAAGCATCTGGGGGCCACGCCGGTTTCTTATCTACTACTTTGTGACCGGATTGGGAGCTGTAGCGCTCCATATGTTTGTGGTGCACCTCGAGATTTCATCCATAAAAAATGCCATTACAGCCTTTAACAATACTCCCGCACCCGAGCTGCTCGAACAGTTTGTGCAGAAACATGTAAGAAGGCCTTCGGCTCAGCTCGAAAGTTTTGTAAAGACCTGGTACGATAATCCCGGAGTATCATCGTATGCAATAGAGGCAGAGTCAATTATGCAGCGTATTCTTAAGATGAGGATGGACATTCCCACCGTAGGTGCCTCGGGGGCTGTTTTTGGCATTTTGCTGGCGTTCGGGATGATCTTCCCCAACACGCAGCTGATGCTGTTGTTTCCGCCTATTCCCATAAAGGCCAAGTACTTTGTGGTCGGGTATGGAGCCATTGAACTCTACCTCGGACTGACCAATTCAGGAGGCAGCATTGCCCATTTTGCCCATCTGGGGGGAATGTTGTTTGGCTTTATTCTGATTAAATACTGGGCGAAAAACAGCCGGAGTTTTTATTGAGGGGAATCAACCAGTTGCATAGATACAAACTGCATGGAGATTTGGAGCGAAATTAAGGAGTCTTTTCTGAAGGGATCGGTAGTTACGCGGCTTATCTACCTCAATCTGGCTGTTTTTGTGATTTTCAGGCTTGCAGGGGTTCTCTTTTTCCTATCCGGCGAAACTTTTACCCTGGTTCGATGGTTCGAACTTCCTGCAGGGATTCAACAGTTGCTGCGCCAACCCTGGTCGCTTGTGACCTATATGTTTCTCCATTTCGATTTCATACATCTGTTGTTCAACGTGCTGATGCTCTATTGGTTTGGACAGATTTTCCTTGACTATTTCAGCCAGCGCCAACTATTGGGCCTCTATCTTCTGGGGGGTTTGGCAGGAGGTCTTTTGTATGTTGCTTTGTACAATTGGTTGCCCCCCTTTCGGGAACTTGCCGATATCAGCTACCTATTAGGTGCATCGGCTGCCGTAATTGCCATCATTATGGCGTCGGCCTTTTATGCCCCCAACCGCCGGATTCATCTATTCTTAATTGGGAGTGTGCCCCTCAAGTATCTTGCTCTTTTTATGGTGCTCAGTTATATTATTGGCATTTCTGCTGCGAATGCAGGGGGGAACATCGCCCATCTGGGCGGCGTGGCTGCCGGGTTTGCTTTTGTGGCTGCGTTGCGCAGGGGCAGCGATATAGCCCTTCCATTCGCCCGACCCATCGAATCTGTGGGGTCATGGTTTAAACCCCGGCGCAATTTGCGGGTAGTGCATCGTGGGATTCCCCGAAACGATCGTGAATACAACCAACAACGTGCAGCCGACCACCAAGAGCTCAACCGCATACTCGACAAAATTGCCGAAAACGGATATGCCTCGCTAACCGCTGCCGAAAGGGAGACCCTTTTCCGGCACGGAAAATAATCGGAAACTGGTATTTAAAGTCTTGCCTGAATTGCCTTGGTTTCGGATTCGAATCCGGGCTTGCCCAATAGTGCAAACATGTTCTTTTTGTAGGCCTCCACACCCGGCTGATCGAAGGGATTGACACCCAAAGCATATCCGCTGATTCCGCAGGCTTTCTCGAAGAAATAGATGAGCTGCCCAAGATAATAGGCATTCAGTTGCGGAAGGGTAATCTGAAGATTGGGAACACCCCCATCTACGTGGGCAATGGCGGTACCCAGTTCTGCCATTTTGTTGACAGCATCGACCCGTTTGCCTGCGAGAAAATTCAGGCCGTCGAGGTCGGAAGGATCGTTGGGAATGGTTACCGAGAAATTGGGTGCTCCAACCGAAATTACAGTTTCGAAAAGTTTACGTTCGCCCTCCTGGATGTATTGCCCCATGGAGTGCAGATCGGCGGTAAAGTCAACACTTGCCGGAAAGATACCCTTTCCTTCTTTTCCTTCACTTTCGCCATAGAGCTGTTTCCACCATTCGGCAAAATAGTGAAGTTTGGGGTTGTAGTTGACCAATATCTCCACCATATACCCCTGCTGGTAGAGTTCATTTCGAACCGCAGCATACTGTGCGGCAAGATTCTGTTCGAAAGGCACCGAAGGCGATGTAAGTTGTTCCATATCGGCAGCACCCTTCACCAATTCCCTGATGCTGAAACCGGCAGCCGCAATCGCAATTAAGCCAACGGG
>DIUI01000042.1 GCA_002428215.1 Prolixibacteraceae bacterium UBA6162 | reverse complement strand
TCGATGCAGCTTTTCTTCTTCAAACAGGATTATGTCGATTTTGGCAAATACTGCAAGCCCGGTCTTTTTATTATGGTCAAGGGTAAGGTGCAACCCCGATACGGTTCGGGTGCCTACGAATTTAAAGTAAACCACATAGAACTACTTTCCGAAGCCAGAAAAACTCATGTGAAATCGCTTACCCTCACTATGCCGCTCGATATACTGGATAAATCGGTGGTGGATCAACTCGAAGAGATCATTCAGCAAAGCAGGGGCGATGCCCTACTCAAATTTAATCTCTTTGATCCCGAAACCAACCGCAGCATTCAATTGTTCTCACGCAATACAAAAGTTTACCTCGATAAACGCATGCTCAATTTTTTCGAAACCCACCCCGAGATTGCATTTCGTATCAATTGATTATTTTTGCAAACTATTTTAATACATATATCAATACTTAAATATTATAACCCATGGCATTAGAAATTACCGACGGCAACTTTGAGGCGCTGGTTATGCAAGCCGATAAGCCTGTAATGATCGATTTTTGGGCAGTATGGTGTGGTCCGTGCCGCATGATTGCTCCCTTTGTGGAAGAGATGGCTAAAGAATTTGAAGGCAAAGCCGTTGTAGGAAAAGTGGATGTTGATTCAAATCCTGCCGTTGCCAGTCAGTTTCAGATTCGCAACATTCCTACCGTTTTATTTGTGAAGGGCGGTCAGGTTGTGGATAAGCAGGTTGGTGCCTGTCCGAAAAAGACCCTCGAGGAGAAACTCAACGCCCTTCTTTAGTTCTGGCGTGTGCTGAAATGTAGGCATGGGATTTGCCCTTTGAATTTGCTACTTTTGGCAAATTAAGTGCCTTACTGGATGAGAAATCTGAACGACATTCAGCAATTTCAGGAATTTGACAACCTTGGTTTTATCGCCCACCAGGTGGTGGAAGGTTTTATTACCGGATTGCACCGAAGTCCCTTTCATGGATTTTCGGTAGAATTTGCCGAACACCGCCTATACAATCAGGGAGAATCAACCCGGCAGATTGACTGGAAACTTTTTGCCAGAACCGACAAATTGTTTGTTAAGCAGTTTGAAGAGGAGACCAATCTTCGATGTCAACTGGTGATCGATACCTCTTCATCAATGCTTTTTCCATACTCGTCGGGAGATAAACGATTACAAAACAAGCTTGCATTTTCGGTATATACAGCGGCCGCACTGATTCATCTGCTCCGAAAACAGCGCGATGCCGTTGGACTTACCCTGTTTTCTGATCAGGTTGAGTTTCATACTTTACCCCGGCTTTCGGCAGTACATGCCGAATTGTTGATGGGAAAACTTTCAGGATTGCTCACCCCCGATGCAGTCGCACTGCGAAAAACCACACAAACAACGCAAGTACTTCACGAAATTTCCGAAAGCATCCACAACAGGTCTCTGGTCATCATATTCAGTGACATGCTCGATACCCAAAACAGCGAGGATCTCTTTTCGGCCTTACAACACCTGCGCTATAATAAACATGAAGTGTTGCTCTTTCATGTAACCGACCATAAACAGGAGAGGGAGTTTAATTTTGGCAACAAGCCCCATCGATTTGTCGATCTTGAAACAGGAGAGACCGTAAGACTAAACCCACACGAAATACGACAGTCGTATGTAAAGAGCATAAACGACTATTTCGAGGAGCTAAAGGTGAAATGTGGACAGTACCAAATAGACCTGGCGGAAGTGAACATCAATGAAGATTTCAGACATGTCTTGTTTGCCTATCTTGTTAAGCGCAAGCGTTTGTTTTAAGGGGTTTGCAAACCCTTGGACAAACAATTCCCACATCCGGTAATTTCTAAAGCTTGCTACCTTCCCAGTATAAGCTTGCGGGTGGAAGTGCCTCCATCCGAATCGAGTCGGGTAAAATCAGAATATGTGCGTAAAGGATCACTTTATTACAATCCTGGCCGTTTGGCTAAAATGATCCACTTTTCAGAACAGTTTAAAAACCACTACGGCAATTATAGCTCCAGCCAACGGGCCGAACACCGGCACCCACGAATAAGACCAGTCACTGTTGTCTTTGTCGGGTATAGGTAAAAGGGCATGCACAATACGGGGACCCAAATCGCGAGCCGGGTTAATGGCATAGCCGGTGACTCCCCCCAGACTTAATCCGATGGCGAATACGAGCAACGCTACAGGCAGTGCATCCAATGACCCCAGTCCTACTTTGGTTGCTGTAACTCCTTCCAGTTCCAAAGCAAGAGGTTGAATCAGAAGTACTGCAAACACGAGCACAAAGGTTCCAATAATCTCTGCGATAAAATTACTTCGGTAATTCCTTATGGCAGGTGTTGTGCAGAAGCAATGTCTTTTGGTGAACTGCTCTTTCGTGATTTTAAAATGATCGTAAAAAAACAAATATACTGTGGCTGCTCCCAGCATCGCTCCCAGCATTTGTGCAAATACGAAAGGAATTACCTGGTTCCAGCTAAAAAGACCGCTAAGCGCCAGTCCAAGAGAAACGGCCGGATTGAGGTGAGCCCCGCTAAAATCTTTGGCTACAAATACCCCAACAAATACTGCCATTCCCCATCCGGCAGCAATAACGATCCATCCGCTGCCGTGAGAATGGGTATTCTTTAGATTAACATTGGCCACTACGCCATTTCCCAACAAAATGAGCAAAAAGGTTCCGATGAGTTCGGCAAGATAGGCTGTCATGCTGTTTGAATTTTTAGGTTAAAATGTAGTTTTTGGCAATGGCTTTGTATTGTTGAAGTTGTTCTTTTTCCCATGTTTCATCGCGATGCATTTCTATGGCCATTAGTCGAACGGCCTTTGGCGCAATACGCAGGCTTTCCCGTGCATCAAGGAAGAGGGCCCGGGTACGTCGGGCCAACACATCCTCGAGTGTTAGTGCCATTTCCTCCCTCACGGCCCATATTACCTGAGCATTTCTGATGTTTAATTTTTTACTGAGCATTCCTTTGGCCGAATCCATTTCCTCCTCGAGTGCCAGAATATTCTCTTTGTCGAGTCCATAGGGTGCCAGGGGGTCGGTTCGCGGATCGATATCCATCCTGAATCCATGTATGGGCATATGATGGGTTACACACTCGCGCTCAACTAATCCTCCGAGCATTATTGCCTTATCCACCACGTCCTCTGCCATTTTTCGGTAGGTGGTCCATTTTCCACCCGTAATGGTGATTAGTCCTGACAATGAAATGATGATTTTGTGCCCTCTCGAAATCTCCTTGGTTTCTTTCTTCTCCTCATCTGGTTTGGCCAGTGGTCTCAATCCGGCAAAAACACTAAGCACATCACGTCTGGTGGGCTGCTTGGTTAAATACTGACCTGCAGTGGAGAGCAAAAAGTCGATTTCACTATCAAGGGCCACTGGCTCTATTGACGCTTTGTCTATCAAGGTGTCGGTAGTACCGACTACAACGTGGTTGTGCCAGGGTACTGCAAACATTACTCTTCCGTCGGCGGTATGCGGAACCATAACGGCCGACTCGTTGGGTAAAAAGTCGCGACTCAAAACGAGATGGATACCCTGACTGGGAACAATGGTCGTTGGGGCTTTCTCGTTATCCATTCTGAAAACCTGATCTACAAAAACTCCGGTAGCGTTGACCACCACCTTTGCGTCTATAGTAAGAGTTTCACCTGTTAACAGGTCGGTGGCAATTACTCCGGAAATCAGTTCTTTATCTTTTTTCAATCCCACCACCTGCATATAGTTGATGACCGACCCGCCATAGTCGTTACAGGTCTGGGCAAGGCTAATTGCCATACGGGCATCATCAAACTGTCCGTCGTGGTAAATTGTACCTCCTTTTAATCCATTTTTCTCGACGGTTGGCAGCAATGCCAATGTTTCGTCACGGTCAAGCATTTTCGATGGCCCAAGTCCCAGTCGCCCGGCCATCATGTCATAAACCTTCAGTCCTACAGTATAAAACGGTCCTCCCCACCAATCGTACGAAGGAATTACAAACGCCTGGTTGCTAACCAGATGAGGAGCATTTTTAAACATCAGTCCGCGTTCCTTGAGTGCTTCAAAAACAAGGGCAATGTCGCCCTGTTGGAGGTAGCGCACTCCTCCGTGGACCAACTTGGTGCTTCTGCTTGAAGTGCCTTTCGCGAAATCTACCTGTTCGAGTAAAAGGGTTTTGTATCCCCTGGATGCTGCATCAACCGCTATCCCCAATCCGGTGGCTCCTCCACCGATTACAACGATGTCCCAGACCTTTACTTTCTTTTTAATTTTCTTTAGGGTTGATTCACGGTTCATAGGAACTAGGATTTAATGGTTCGAATACCAGTTTTTACTTCTTTCGACAGCTTTTTGCCAGAGGCTGATCCGCTTACCCATTTCGGCAGTGGAGACTTCAGGCTCAAAAACCGACTCCACTTGCCACTGTTTCTGAATCTCATCAATGCTGGTCCAATAGCCGGTAGCCAGACCGGCAAGATAAGCAGCGCCGAGTGCTGTGGTTTCAGTAATCCGCGGACGTACCACCCGACCCTGAATGGTGTCGGCTTGTATCTGCATAAGCAGGTTGTTGACCGATGCTCCTCCATCGACACGAAGTTCGGTAAAGGGAATCGAAGCGTCTTCGCTCATGGTTTGGATTACTTCCATCGATCTGTAGGCTATAGCTTCGAGAGCTGCCCTGGCAATATGCGACCGATTGGTTCCACGGCTCAATCCAATAATCGCTCCCGTTGCATATTGGTCCCAATGCGGTGCACCCAATCCAACAAAACCCTGCACAAAGTAGACCCCTCCGTTGTTTTCAACTTTGCGAGCCAAAGGTTCAATCTCCGATGATGATCGAATAATTCCCAACTCGTCGCGCAACCATTGTACCACTGCACCACCCATAAAGATGCTTCCTTCCAGGGCATAGGTAACCTTACCGCCAATTTGCCAAGCAATTGTGCTCAGTAACTTGTGTCTGGATTGTATAGGTTTTTTACCGGTATTCATTACAACAAAACATCCGGTGCCATAGGTATTTTTGACCATTCCCTCTTTGATGCACATCTGACCGAACAGCGCCGCCTGCTGGTCGCCGGCAATACCTGCAATTGGAATCTCTCCTCCAAATAAATCCGGGTCGCAGAAGCCATAAACCTGACTTGATTCATGGACTGTTGGAAGAAGCGATTTGGGAATTTGCAGCATTTCCAGTAATGCATCATCCCATTGGAGGGTGTGGATATTGTAAAGCATTGTCCGGCTTGCGTTGGTTGGGTCGGTAATATGCATTTTGCCACCGGTTAACTTCCATACCAGCCATGTGTCGATAGTTCCGAAAGCGAGCTTTCCTGCCTCTGCCATGGCTCTTGCATTGGGCACATTGTCGAGGATCCATGCTATCTTGGTACCTGAAAAATAGGCATCTGCCAACAGTCCTGTCTTTGCTGTTATTTCAGGCTCTAACCCTCTTTCCTTCATTAACTGGCACATATCAGCGGTTCTCCGGTCCTGCCAGACAATGGCGGGAGCAATAGGTTCTCCGGTTTCCCTGTGCCAGATTACTGTTGTTTCCCTTTGGTTGGTAATGCCAATAGCTTTTATGGCTTGTGCCGTAATGTTTTGCTTAGACATCAATGTTTTGACCACAGCAAGTTGGGTTTCCCAAATCAGGTTGGCATCGTGTTCCACCCACCCCGGCTGAGGGTAGTACTGCTGGAACTCCTGATTGGCGGTCGCTACAATATCCCCTGAATGGTTGAATAGTATAGCTCGGTTACTGGTGGTGCCTGAATCAAGTGCCAGGATATATTTTTCCATAGGGAGAGGTTTAGATTGGGTTTAATTGAAAATAATTTCACAATTTACAAACATTATTTTGAAATCGTGCCGGCTTCATTGTATTGTTTGCTCCACCAGAAGAGCCACTATTTCAGGTCGTGCATTTCTAATTGGATCAGGCTTTTCCTCCCTGCGGAAAATCAACAAATCTCTGCGTAGGATAGGCCCAAATGATATCGGAATGTGCATTAAATGCATCCAGAATCTTAACCCAAAGCTCCGATTCCGTTCCCCGGCGCTTATGGGCCTCACACAGATACCGAACCGATAGTTTAACGCCATTTTCAACCACCTGCGTGTATACTATCGGAGTTACGTATTGATAATGTATCATATAAAGCTTGCTGGCCTCTTTTAGCTCTTTTTGAGCGGTTATTTGAGTTTCGGCATTGGCTTCGTTCACGAGTGCTTCAAGAATCGATTTGGCCTTTGCACGGTTGCTCTCGAAGGTAATGCGCACTTCGAGCTCATTCCAAATATATCCAAAACCCTGGGTATAATTTGCCTGCGGCTCAACAAATACTTTACCGTTGGGTATATGAATTACCCTGCCAGTACTTTGGTCAGCATCTACCCAGTTGCCAATCTCGAGAATGGAGAACTGATATAGCCTTATGTCAATTACATCGCCCCTGTGTGAGCCAATCTGAATTCGATCGCCCAATACAAATGGCTTCCGGAATACGATAAATGCCCATCCGGCCATATTGGCCAAAAGATCTTTAAGTGCAATTGCAATTCCCGCCGAAAGTAACCCAAGAAAGGCTCCAAGATGCCTGAAGGCGTCTACCCATACCATTCCAATGAGGAAAAGGGCAGTTATAGGGATGGTATACGCAAGAAGCTGTTTCCAGAAATAACGCGTTTTAACGTTCTCGGTATTTCCCCATACTATTCTTAAGACAAGGAGCCTTAATACCGAAAGAACGATCAGAATCACTAAAGATACCAATAGTTTGTACTGGATTTCGGCAGGAATGCCAAAAACCTCCTCTATCTGTATGCGCAATCTGTTCATCTTTAGCACCTTATCTCTTTATGCACTTTTCTGCTGCTCTGGTGTACACTTCATAAAGGAGTTGGGCATTAAAGCTAACTAAAATTGGGATAAGCCCTTTTCGGGCAACATCAGTTTTTTTGTTCTACCTGCAGTTGTAAAGGCTTTATATCTTCTCCCCAATAGATAGAGGTGTGCGGGAAAGGAATTTCAATCCCGTGATTATCAAATGCCTTTTTCAGTCTTTTGCGGTATTCGCGCCCCAAAGTCCATTGCGACCCAGGAATGGTTTTAATTCTGGCCTTGATAACCACAGCACTATCGTCAAACCGATCGACCCCCAAAACTGCCAGCGGTTCAATAAATTGGTCGGTATATTCCTGCTCGGCATAGAGTTCATTACCCACCTCCGTCATCAGCTCCATAACCTTGTCTAAATCCTCCTTATAGGCAACACCGATGTCAAACGACAATGCCGACCATCCTTTGGTGAGATTGGCCAGGGTATTTATTGAGCCATTTTGAAAAATATGCACTGCACCATCGAAATCGCGCAATGTAATTGTTCGTAGCTCTATTCTTTCGACAGAACCTGCAGTTCCGTTGATGCGGACTACATCGCCGGTCCTAATCTGGTTCTCAAGCAGTATAAAAAACCCCGAAATAAAGTCCTTAACAAGCTCCTGGGCTCCAAATCCTATTGCCAGACCCAGAATTCCGGCTCCTGCCAGTAAGGGGGCTATGTCGATACCGAGCCGGCGCAGGATAATCATGCTGAAAAGGGTATAAAGTACAATTCTGCCTACCCCTTTTAAGATTCCGGTAAGAGTGTTGATTCTTTTCTCTGATTCAATAGTGTTTTCATCATTGTTGTTGCGTGCCCGGTTGATCAGCAACCGATTTACACGTTTGAAAAATATGCGGTTCACCTTGACCAGAACCAGCATTAAAATTACTATGGCTGCCAGTGCTGGTAAATCGTATAATAGCAATCTTGCAATGGAATGAATGAAATCGTTCCATAAGCCTGAATCGAAATATTGCTGCATAACTCAATTGTTTTTAAAAGGGTGAGGTGTCGATCATCCCTTTATATTTATTTAAATATGCACGTAAATCGGATAAATCCCAAAATAGATACATTATAAAAACCAAAAGGGCCGCAATCTGCGGCCCTCTATTAGATTTTATCCTCCAAAATCGTCGAACATTATATTTTCGTTGGGTACCCCCAAATCGTCGAGCATTTTTTGAACGGCATCGTTCATCATGGGTGGCCCGCAGAGGTAATAATCGATCTCTTCGGGTTCTTCATGATTGGATAGATACTTGTCATAAATTACCTGATGAATAAATCCGGTAAGGCCGGTCCAGTTGTCTTCTGGCTTAGGTTCAGAAAGCGCCAGATTGAACTTGAAATTGGGGAAGTTTTGTTCAATCTCACGGAATTGCTCATAATAAAAGACTTCTCTCCAGGAACGGGCACCATACCAGAAGGTAACGTTTTTATTGGTCTCTTTTACTGTATGGAAAAGGTGAAAAAGGTGCGAACGCATGGGTGCCATACCTGCTCCTCCTCCAATAAACATCATCTCGTTGTCGTTGTTCTTCAGGAAGAACTCCCCGAATGGGCCCGAGACCATTACCTTGTCGCCAGGTTTGCGCGAGAAGATGTACGATGAACATACTCCGGGATTTACATTCTTGAACCGATTGTTGGCTCTGTCCCATGGTGGGGTTGCAATACGAATGTTCAACATTACGATATTTCCCTCGGCTGGGTGGTTGGCCATAGAGTAGGCACGGAAGGTTGGCTCCGGATTCTTCATTGTGAGGTCAAAAATGCCGAAGTTTTCCCACTCTTCCCTGAACTGAGGTTCCACTTCCATATCTTTGAAATCGACCTCCACTTTGGGTACATCGATTTGTATATATCCACCCGATTTGAAATCGAGGGTTTCCCCTTCGGGTAGTTTTACGACAAATTCTTTGATGAAGGTGGCTACATTGCGGTTGGAAACCACTTCGCATTCCCACTTTTTAACCCCCAGGATTTCCTGGTGCATGTGTATTTTAAGGTCCTCTTTTACCTTAACCTGACAGGCAAGACGCCAATTGTCATTTTGCTCCTTCCGGGTAAAAAATCCAGTTTCGGTAGGCAGAATCGATCCGCCTCCATCAACAATCTGACATCTGCACATACCGCAGGTACCGCCTCCACCACAAGCCGATGGCAAAATCACTTTGGCATCGCTTAGAGATGAAAGCAGGGTGCTCCCGGGTTGAACTTCAATCTCCCTGTAGCCATCATTGATATTGATCTTAACAATCCCCGATGGCATCAGTTTTTTCTTCGCGTATAGCAATATGGCTACCAGCAGAATAATAACCAACAGGAATACTACTATACTGGAGAAGATTACGGTTGTTTGAGTTGACAATAATATCATTGTTGAGCCTTTTAGATTTGGTTAAAGTTTGATCCCCATAAAACCCATAAATGCCAGTCCCATTAAACCTGTCACAATGAAAGTGATACCGAGACCCCTGAGAGGTGCAGGAACATTTGAGTAGAGAATCTTTTCGCGGATGGCAGCAACACCAACTATGGCCAAAAACCATCCAAGCCCGGAACCCAGTCCATATACGGTAGCCTCTCCGATGTTAAAAAAGGCTTTTTGCTGCATAAACAACGAACCCCCAAGAATGGCACAGTTAACGGCAATCAGGGGAAGAAAAATCCCAAGCTGGGTATAAAGCACCGGAGCAAATTTTTCAACTATCATCTCAACCAGCTGCACCATTGAGGCGATTACAGCGATGAACATGATGAAACTGAGAAAACTAAGGTCTACGGTTGCAAATGCAGGTCCTAACCAAGCCATTGCGCCTTCGGCAAGAATATAGTTCTCAAGCAGGTAGTTAACCGGCAAGGTGATGCCCAGTACAAAGATTACGGCGAGCCCTAAGCCTGTGGCTGTTTTTACCGACTTTGATACCGCAAGGTAAGAACACATGCCTAAAAAGTAGGCAAACACCATGTTCTCTATAAAGATTGACTTTATGAATAGATTAATCAGATTTTCCATGATCCTAGAGCTTTAGAGATTAATTTTCAATGAGCTTGCGGTTACGGCTTCTTTGAACCCAAATGATGATTCCTACGGTTATCAATGCCATGGGTGGGAGAATCATCATACCGTTGTTCTCATAGAATCCGCCATTGGCAATGTACCAGCTATTGGGAATTACCTGATAACCCCAGAGGGTACCCGATCCGAAAAGCTCACGAAAGAATCCTACAATTACCAGAATTACACCATATCCTGCTGCATTCCCAATACCATCGAGAAAAGAAGGCCATGGGCGATTTCCAAGCGCAAATGCCTCGAGGCGGCCCATAATTATACAGTTGGTGATAATAAGCCCAACAAAAACAGAAAGCTGTCGCGAAACATCATATACAAATGCCCGCAGAATCTGGTCGACAAGAATTACCAATGCAGCGATTACTACCAGCTGTACGATAATCCTGATACGGTTAGGGATGCTGTTGCGAAGCAGAGAGATGATTACATTGGCAAATGCCAAAACCGCAACCACCGAAAGCGACATAACCACCGAGGGCTTGAGTTGAGCCGTTACGGCCAAGGCCGAACAAATTCCCAATACCTGCACCGTAATAGGGTTGCTGTCGTTCAGCGGATCGGTGAGCAGTTTGAGATGCTTCTTCGAAAACAAAGATTCTTTTTCACTCATGGTTATGATTTTTTCCGAGTTATAAAATTCTGATAGCTGCTAAGGTCATCGAGCAACATTTGCTCCAATCCCTTGCTGGTGATGGTGCCACCCGAAATGGCATCTACCCGGTGCTGCGCCGGAGCCGATTCGTTGGCTTTGGCTACGATTATAGAAACCAGGTTGCCGGTTACATCAAAAATCGATTTTCCTTTAAAATTGTCCTGGAAAGCCGGGGTGTTGATTTCAGCACCCAAACCCGGGGTTTCCGACTGGTGGTCGAAGTTTGCACCATAAATGGTGTTGAGGTCTTCGTTGAGTGCAATGTAACCCCAGATTGGTCCCCATAATCCTGCTCCTCTTAGTGGCAGGATATATTTTAGACCATCTTCGGTAAGGCATTCAAAAACAGGCAGATTCCGCTGAGCTACCGGTTTCGACTTTTCTAAGCGAAGCTCAATGGCGAAAGCATCACCTTCAATGACTTCGCCTTTGTAATTGACCACATAACTGTTTTGAATCTTCTGGGCATATACCGATTCAGCATTTTTGGTATCTGTGGCAATGTTCACCGAAGCCAGAATATTCTGTTTCTTTTCTATCTCAACATTTTTTCGCTGCATTGGGCGCAATGACATGGCTGCGATCGAAAGAACTGCAGCCACCAGCACAACCATGGCCGATGCATAGATGAATGTATATGTATTGCTGTTCCTGTCCATAATCTGTTTTTTATAAATTATGCTGTAACTTTCACCCTTTTCAGGCGGCGTTTAATATTGTTTTCAACCACATAATGGTCGATGAGTGGTGCAAATGTATTCATGAGCAGGATGGCCAACATCATTCCTTCGGGATAGGCAGGGTTTACTACCCTGAACAGGATGGCCGTAATACCAACCAAAAATCCATAAATCCACTTACCCGACTCCGTTTGTGCAGCCGATACCGGATCTGTTGCCATGAAAACCGCTCCGAAAGCAAACCCACCGATGATGAGGTGATGCCAGAAAGGCATGCTGAAATAGGCAGCTACTGCCGGTGACAATCCGGATATTCCGGAAGCAAGGTTAAGGATGATACCCATCACTACACCTCCCAAAACTGTGGACAGCATTATTTTCCAGCTTCCGATACCAGTCATGATGAGAAAAATACCCCCAATGA
Source organism: Prolixibacteraceae bacterium UBA6162 (assembly GCA_002428215.1). The sequence goes on along the minus strand of DIUI01000042.1, from coordinate 24,879 downwards.
GAATGGCCAGCGCCGAAGTTTCGCCAATCGATCCCGGAATCAATCCGATAAAAGCGTGAAATACATCAAAGTTGATGTTCCCCGCGGCGGCATCGCCCATAATGGTAGCTCCAGTAAATCCATCAACTACTTTATCGGTTTCACTCAATGCAACCCATACTTTGTCGCCCGACATTTGTGCGGGGTAAGCGAAAAACAGGAAAGCCCTTGCCAGCAGAGCGGGATTCCAGATGTTCATTCCGGTTCCACCAAAGACCTCTTTTCCGAAAATTACGGCAAATGCAGTTGCAACTGCCACCATCCATAACGGCGTATTGATGGGCATTACCAGGGGAATAAGCATACCCGATACCAGAAACCCTTCGTTTACCTCATGGTTGCGCATTTGCGCAAATGCAAACTCAATGGCGAGCCCGGATACATACGATACGATTACGACCGGCATTACTTTGATCAGACCATAGGTAAACACCTCAAAGAAACCTGTTGTTGCCAGCGTTCCAATGGCATTGAAATGCTGATATCCTGTATTGTACATACCAACCAGGAGCGCTGGGAGCAAGGCAATAATCACGAACGACATGGTCCGCTTCAGGTCAATGTGGTCGTGAATATGACTACCCGATTTCGACGTATTTTTGGGCACAAATGCCAATGTAAAGAATGCGTCGTAGGTCGAATGAAGCCAATGGAATTTGGCCCCTTTCTGCACGTATGGTTTGGTTTTTTCAAAAATATTCCTGAGTGCTTTCATTCTATAGCTTTTTATATGAAAGATAAGTTGGGTGGATTAACCCAGTTCTTTTACCAAAAGATTAATTCCCTGACGCAAAATTTCCTGAACCTTAATTTTTGAGGTGCAGGCATATTCACACAGTGCCAGATCCTCTTCAACAAGTTCATAGATACCAAGGTTTTCCATTCGTTCGATATCGTTGACCATGATCGATTTCAGCAACTGAACCGGCATAATGTCCATGGGCAGATATTTCTCATACTGACCAGTAAGCACAAAGGCTCTTTCTCCTCCGTTCAGATTGGCTGTAAGCGCATATTCTTTCTTTGGAAATAGGGAAGAGAGAAAGGTTGAAGTTGCACTGTATTTGTCGAATCCGGGAAGTGCCCAACCCAAAAATTCATAATCTTCACCTTCAGGAATTACGGTAATCTGGTTGTCGTAAAAGCCGATAAAGTTATCGCAAATCAGCTTGGTTCCTGTGAGCGGATTACCACTTATGATGCGCTCTACTGTCTCTCCCTTGAGGTTACCCTCAAGGATTGGACAGAGCCTTGAACCCAACACTGTGCGCACGTAATGAGGTTTCTTTACTTCGGAGCCGGTAAGGGCAACGATTTTACTGAAATCAACTTTGCCGGTTTCAAAAAGACGGCCTATAAATACAACATCCTGCGCATTTATAGTCCAAACGATTTCTCCTTTATTGATGGGCTGTATGTGGTGAATCTGAATACCAACATTTCCTGCCGGGTGGGGACCATCGAAAAAGTTGATCTCAACATTTTTGGTCTGACCCAGTGATTTGTTGGCCGCGTTGGCTGGAAGACCAAGGTAAACCTTGCCATTGGTAAGTTTGGCAATTGCATTGATCCCTGTCTGAAATTGCTGCTCCTGACCCGATATAATGAACTCGTAGTCGGGTGCCAGAGGAGCTGTGTCAAAACCCGAAATAAAAATATCTCTGGGTTCTTCGTTGGGCTTTGCAACAATGCCGTAAGGACGGCGCTTGATGAAAGGCCACATACCTGCCTTCAGCAAATATTGCTTTACAGCCTCCCGGTCTAAAGCCCCGGGATCTGCCTTCCCGAAGTCGATGGACCCGGCGGCAGTATCGGGCGAAACGATTATTTCCAGAATTTTACGGCGTTCTCCTCGGTTAATGAGGGAAACTTTTCCTCCAACGGGAGATACATAATTTACCTCCGGATTGTATTTGTCGGTGAACAAAGCCTCTCCGGCCTTGACTTCCTGGTCCTGTTTAACACTCAACCTGGGTGTTAGACCATAAAAATCGGAGGGCTTCAATGCGTAAAGGTCAGCTGAGGATGCCGTTTGAAGCATCGTTTCAGGTTTGCCTTTTAGCTTGATATTAAGCCCTTTTTTAATTTTAATCGTTTTCGACATATCAGGAAATTATATAATCATATAAAGACGGTGGCAAAAGTAAAAATTTTAAAGACGTTCACCAACCTTTCAATCAAAAAGTTAAAAGTTCAAAAACGGACAATAGAGTCCTAAAAACCTATGGATACAGCCTAAATGCACAGTGTATGAATTCCCTGTTGCAGGCTTTCCGATTTCTCAAATCAGAACACAGTTTGACCATCTCGTATGTGGCATTTTCTTTTTTAAACAAAATAGCTTCTGTAATTAAGCCAGTTACGCTTGGTTCCTTGCTCCCGCAAAATATTGCATAAACGGTTGGTTGGATTAACTTTGTAAAAGATTGAGTCTGTTGAGCCGAAAAGAAGGTTGTACAATAGTTAGGGTATGTCAGGCGTTCAATTTAGCATGGAATTTGATTTATTTAAAACAATCTGCAACACAATACTTAAGCAAGAACGATTAAAATTCCAATTTTTGTCAGACCCAATAAATGCATAATACTGATTCACAGAATAGAACATAATTGCAATATGTCATTCGATAAATATAAATCCATGGGCCGAACCGTAATTCTTATCTTGCTGGTTCTTGTTTCCGGAGATTTGTTGGCTCAGGCAAATCCTTTTTATCACGAGAATGCAGTTTTTCGTGAGGAGATTAAATCTGTTCAGTTTTACAGAGTTGGCAATGAGTTTTCTAATCCGGTACTTGAATTGGGAGAACAAGGCAGATTGATACTCAAGTTTGATGATTTATCGAATCAGACCAGAAATCTCCAATACACCATTCTTCACTGCGACCCATCCTGGAACGAGAGTTATGTAATGCAAAGCGATTACCTGGAGGGTTTTCTTGAGAATCCGATAACAAGCTTCTTCCGCTCCTTCAATACCACAATGCCGTATGTTCACTATCAGCTTATGCTTCCCAATAGTGATGTAAAGATTAAGTTGTCAGGTAATTACATACTACTGGTTTACGAAAATCACGATAAGGAGCAGCTGGTTCTTTCGCAGCGTTTTTACATTACCGAAAATTCGGCCGAGATTCAGGGTAGGGTTCACCGGGCAACACTCGATGCATTTAAGGGGGAAAACCATGAAGTCGATTTTACCCTTTTTCATCCCCGCCTTCGCATCGACAACCCCTCAGAGGAGGTTGAGGTGGTGATTATGCAAAACAATCGCTGGGACAACTCCATCCGTAATCTTCGTCCTCTCTATATTCAGGAGGGAAGATTAATTTATGATTACAACCGTGAGAATGTTTTTGAGGCTGGCAATGAATTCCGTTTCTTCGATATTCGAAACAAGCGAATCAATGGGGAAGGGGTGTTTGAAACAACTTTTCATCGCCCGTTTTTCCACGTTACACTTAATACAGATGAGGTTCGATCGAATAAACGCTATTTCCCGCATCGCGAAATGAATGGCCGTTTTGCCATTGAGAGTCAGGAGCGGGTGCAAAACTTCGATACAGAATGCGATTACCAGTTTGTGCACTTTTCTCTTCCCCTCGAAGCCCCTCTGATGGGCGGAACGGTGAATGTTTTTGGTGCACTGACCAACTGGAATGCGAATCCGGGGAACGAAATGACATGGAATTTTGAAACCGGACAGTATGAATTAACCCTTCTCCTTAAACAAGGCTACTACAACTATCAGTATGTCTGGGTCCCCGAGGGCTCGGAAAGGGCCGACCATACCAACCTTGAGGGTAGTTTCTGGGAGACGGAGAACGACTACCAGATTTTTGCCTATTATAAAAACATAGCTTCACGTTATTACCGGCTTATCGCGTACCGCCAACTCAACTCAAAGTTGTAACCGAGGGCATTGAATCAGCCGATGAACCCCTTTCACGTTATTCTGCCCGACTGCTTCCTGTTTTGAGACTGAGATCAGGTAATAGATGCATTATTCGATGATTGTTATTGCTTAATGGCCACTATATAGTATAGGTCGCGCAGGTTGATTAACCCGGTTAGAAAGGCAAAAAGCAAACTTGCAAACAACATTCCCAAATACCCCACCAGGCGGTTATCGATGTAGGTAGAGGCGATGCCTGCCAATACCACCGACATAACAAATGCTAATAGCTTAATAATATAAATGTTTCGGGGTCGGAATTTAAATACATGGGCGGCTATGAACAGTTGTATGATGCCGGTGACCAGTTGGGTAATCATGCTGGCTAATGCAGAACCCAAAGCATAATATTGGGGAATAAGCAGCAGGTTGAGTGTTATATTAAGGATCATGCCGCTAAGCGCCATCAGATTAAGTGCCCGAATGTTGCCATTCGCCGTTAGCAGTGTCCCAAAGATATAGGTGGTTGCAATTCCGATAAATCCAGTCATAAGCAATCCAAGCATATCGGCCGAGTCTTCAACATGAGCATAGTATAAAAGGGCCATTATGTCGCGGTCGTAAAGCAAACTCGATACTGCTACAATAATTGAAGGCACAAAGAGCAAAGCTACTGCCAGATTTACAATAGGCTGCACGGGCTCTTTTTTCTTGATCATACTCGAAAACATTGGCAACAGCAATCCGGCAACCAGGGCACCAAACATAGCCACTGCATCGAGCAAACGATAGGCTTGCGCATATATGCCGGCCTCCTGTTTCCCCAATGGATCTGGCAGAAGTCTTTCAAGCATTACTGAGTCAATTCTGTTGTAAAAAGCCATCAGCAAAATCAGCAGGGCATAAGGGTAAGATTTTTTCAGGAAGACCAGTGAAAATTTCCAGTTGAAACGGATAAGAAACCGCCCGCTTTTTAATACAACAATCCAAAGAGTAATAAGCGCTGTAATCAAATAGGCTATGCTTTGCGCATATACAAACCATTCAATTTTAAAAGTATCGCCTGCCAGATTGGTAAACAGCAGCACACTGCAGATGATTATCATTAGCGTTCGGTCGAGTACTGACAAAAAGCTATCGGTTCTGAAGAGGTGCAAAGCACTGATGTTTGATCTTAAATAGAGGGTAAATGAAACCATGAACTGATTAATAATCAAAAATATCAGTAGATGGAGTTGGAGCTTTTCGTAGCCTATGATGGCTGCAACCACCAGACTAAAAATCGCATAAACAAACGACAGCAGGAATTTTAGACCAACAATATTGGCTAGATGCTTTCTGAGCAGGAAGCGGTGTTGCGAAATGTTGCGGTTGTTGAAGCTGGTAATACCCAAGTCGAGCAGAATGTTGAGTATCATAGAAAAGTTGAAGAGCGCAAAATAGAGGCCATAACTTTCGGCACCAACAACATTTTGCACAGTTCGGTCAATCCCCAAAACCCAAAAGGGCTTAATAAGCAGATTCAGGGCAACCAGTAGCAGAAGATTGGTTACAAACTTGCGCTTCACAACTCAAATTAATTCTGTTTCTTGTAATTTGGAGGCTAAAAGTATAATAATTTGGGCATACTTTGTACATTTAAAATCCAAAGGAATTCAAACGCTACATGGTAATTGTTGTCAACACACGTTTGCTGATCAGCAACCGGCTCGAAGGAATAGGCTGGTTCACCTTTGAGACGCTCAAACGCATTACTCTGAGCAATCCGCAACATCGGTTTGTTTTTTTATTCGACCGGCAGTATGATCCTCAATTCATTTTTGCTCCCAATGTTACTCCAGTCGTTGTGGGGCCACCTACCCGTCACCCCCTGTTGTGGTACTTTTGGTTCGAGTGGCGAATCCCCGCTGTTCTGAAGAGACTCAAAGCCGACGTATTTGTTAGCACCGATGGCTATCTTTCGCTTCGCAGCCCGGTTCCGCAACTCACTGTAATGCACGACATCAATTTTGTGCACAGGCCTGCCGATTTACCCTGGCTCTATTCCAGATATTACAACTATTTTTTCCGACGCTTTGCCAAAAAGGCCGATCAATTGGTAACTGTCTCCCATTTTTCGGCCGACGACATTGCTACAACTTTTAATATCCCGTCTAACCGGATCGACGTGGTACCCAATGGATGCAGTCCGGATATCGCTCCGCTTTCAATTCGCGAGGTTGAATCAGTCAGGGCACAATATTCGGGAGGTAATCCCTATTTCCTCTATGTTGGTGCGTTGCATCCGAGAAAGAATATTCATGGATTGCTCAAGGCATTTGAGCTTTTCAGGTCGTCGGGTAATCGCAATGAGAAATTGATTGTGGCAGGGGGTGCTATGTTTAAAACCAAGGCTATTTCAAAGTATTTGGCCGGGATGCGCTTCCGGGACGAGGTAATTTTTACGGGTCGTCTCTCCTCAGGTGATCTGCACAGGGTTCTGGGTGCTGCAACAGCCCTTACATTTGTGCCGTTTTTTGAAGGTTTTGGAGTTCCGATTCTGGAGGCTATGACTGCTGGAGTCCCTGTAATCTGTTCTAATACAACCTCATTACCCGAGGTTGCCGGGGAGGCCGCCCTGTATGTAAATCCCGATCGCACAGAAGAGATAGCAGATGCAATGTTGACTGTTTCAATTAGCCCTGAACTCAGATTAAGTATGATACAGAAAGGTTTTTCCGAAGCAAAACGATACAGTTGGGACGATAGTGCCCGTAAATTGTGGCAAAGCATCCTCTCGGTCCAATCCCGAAAAGAAGGAGTTGATGAGATCACTATGCAAACCCATGGCTGAATTGTTGGCTTCGTATAGTGGTATTTTACCGGAGGCCGGATGCGATGAGGCAGGCCGGGGATGCCTTGCAGGTCCGGTGGTGGCAGCGGCAGTAATTTTACCCCCCGATTTTCGCAACGAGCTGCTGAACGACTCGAAGCAACTCACCGAACGACAGCGCAACCATTTAAGACCCCTTATTGAAAGTGTTGCGCTGGCCTGGTCGGTGGCTGTGGTTGGCCCTGATGTAATTGACCAGATCAACATTCTGAATGCCACATTTCAGGCCATGAATGAGGCAATTATTTCCTTAAAGGTGGTGCCTGCTCATCTTGTAATCGATGGAAACCGATTCCGCAATACCACAGGAATTCCCCATAGCTGTGTAGTAGGGGGCGATGGCAAAATTTTATCGGTGGCTGCGGCTTCGGTGTTGGCAAAAACCCATCGCGATGAATTTATGACCCTTCTTGGCAGTCAATTTCCTCAATACCATTGGGAACAAAACAAAGGATATCCAACAAGGATACATCGTGAGGCCATTACGATGCATGGCCTTTCCCCATGGCATAGGGTAAGTTTCAGACATTCCCCCCAGCAGTTAACAATTTGGCCTGAAGGTACTGTTAATACTCAGAATAATGAATGATGAAACTACCCGAACCGATAGTAATTCGTCAGAGGCGAATGTGCTCCGAAATGTTTGCCCGAATCGACTCAAACTCCCCGGGAGAGAGTTTTAGTTTCTGACCAAAGTTGAGCAAGTCGGCTTCCGATTGCATGGGCACCAAATGAATATGGGCATGCGGAACCTCCAGTCCAAGCACCATAGTTCCCACTTTTTTGCAAGGAATTGCCGCTTTAAGACCCAGTGCAACTTTTCGTGCAAATTCGTGCAAAGCCAGGTATTCTTCCTGGGGCAAATCAAACAGGTAATCAGTCTCTCTCTTGGGAATAACCAGCGTGTGCCCCCTGGTCACCGGAAAAATATCGAGAAATGCCAAAAATGATTCATCCTCAGCAACTCTATATGCCGGAATTTCATGGTTGACAATCTTTGTAAAAAGCGATGCCATAAATATTACATGGATATATCGATAATTTCGAATGGAATTATACCCGACGGGACTTTAATTTGTACCACATCGCCTACCTTTTTTCCCATCAAACCTTTTGCAATGGGCGTACTTACCGATAATTTGGCCTCCTTAAGGTTGGCTTCTGATTCCGGAACAATGGTGTAAACCATTGTGGTGTTGTTGGTTTGATTTTTTATGGTAACCTTATTCAAAATCTGAACCTTGTTGGTATCAATTTTTGACTCATCGATGATGCGCGCATTAGCTATCTTTGATTGCAACTGTGCCATTTTAGCTTCAAGCAAACCCTGAGCGTCTTTGGCTGCGTCGTATTCAGCATTTTCAGATATATCACCTTTTTCTATGGCCTCTCCAATCTGCTTGGAGATTTTTGGTCTTTCAACATTCATTAAATACTCGAGTTCCTCACGTAATTTACGCAAGCCCTCTTCCGTAAGGTAGATTGCTTTTGTCATACCTCTATAAAATATAATGGTTAATATAGCTACAAAAAAATAGAAAGAATCCCGTATGCCGGAATCCTTCCTCACGACAAAATTAGTTAATTTTCTGAATTAAAGGAATAAGAAGAGAAAATTTATCCTCTGATTTTCAGTTATTAAAAATATTTGGGGTTGATAATTTCTGAGAAAATAACTGCATCTCGTAAATTAAAGTTTTGCAAAATCGGCTGCATTTCATTCTCTTCTTCCGGTATTATAACCTGTTTGTGAATCGCCGGGTCAACTCTTTTTTTGGTGGTGCTTATGTTGTCGTCGAATTCGGGATTTTTATAAGGCGATGAGGCTTGGTTCATCGATGTAAATATTCCCGGTGAAGGAGTATGGGGTTTATTTGCTCCTTCCTGATATCGGACAGGTGAGGGGGCCATGGTTTCATCGTCATCGTAAACGATGGGCTCTTCTTGCATCAGGGTTTCCCAGAAATTGCTCTGCTCACCTTCGGCAGGGAGTGATTTCTTCTTTTTCTTTGATTGGTTGATCGCTGCAAAGACGGTCAACCCCACAGTCAGTAAAAGTATCAGTATGTCGTCCATCTTAAAAAGTAATTCCGATTGTCGATAATAAATTAACTATTTTCGCAGTTCAAGACCTAAAGGTAACAATATTTGGTCATTCGCATGGTGAAAGCATTCAGGATTTTAGTCGTTGGGTTGCTGTTGCTTATGGCAGGTATAGCCTGCGACAAGGAAAATTATCAGGTAGTACCGTATGTTCCGGTCTATTTAGAAATCAATTTGAATTTGGTAAACGAACTCATGGTTCCCGGCAATTCTCTCTATTTTGGTAATCAGGGGTATGCCGGAATTGTTGTCTATTGTTTCGAACCTGGAAGTACCTATTATGCTTATGATGCTGCTTGTACACACGAATTGAGCACTACATGTAAGGTTAAAAATGAAGGGGTACTGGCTACTTGCAGCTGCTGCGGTTCCCAATTCCTATTGATGGGAGAAGCCTATCCTTCAAAGGGTCCGGCTACATTTCCCCTGCAACCGTACAGAACTTCGGTTATGGGCAACCGCCTTCTCATTTACAATCGGTAAAACAACCCTCAGATTGTAGCAGCAATCCAGTCATCGAGCCTACATCCTATGCATGAGTTTCAAAACAAAATCTCCGCATAGCTGCAAATCTGTTTGAAATAGCAGCTGTGCGGAGAAAATTAGAACCGGGGCAAATGTTTTATCCTACACACTCCCCGTAAATCATTTAGGCAGTGGCTTAATATCTATAATGCTCTGGCTTGTAGGGGCCATCCTGGGGGACTCCTATATATTCGGCCTGCTCGTTGGTAAGCTGTGTTAGCTCAACACCCAACTGCTCCAGGTGAAGTCGTGCCACATCTTCGTCAAGTTTCTTGGGAAGACGGTATACATCGATATCGTAACTGTTTTGCCACAATTCTATCTGCGCTACAGTTTGGTTACTGAAAGAGTTACTCATGACAAAAGAGGGATGACCGGTTGCACAACCCAAATTCACAAGTCTTCCCTCAGCCAAAAGATAAATGGCGTGTCCGTCGGGATAGACATATTTATCCACCTGGGGTTTTATGTTTATTTTTTCAATTCCGGACCACTTCTCAAGTTTGGTTACCTGAATTTCATTGTCGAAATGGCCAATATTACATACGATGGCCTGATCTCTCATTTTCGACATATGCTCGGCTGTAATTACGTCACGATTTCCGGTGGTGGTAACAAAGATATTTCCTTCACCCAGGGCAGACTCCATGGTTTTTACCTCAAACCCTTCCATCGCAGCCTGCAGGGCACAAATGGGGTCGATTTCGGTAACAATTACACGGGCTCCATATCCTCGCATTGAGTGGGCGCATCCTTTGCCTACATCGCCATATCCGGCAACCACAACCACTTTACCTGCAATCATAACATCGGTAGCACGTTTAATACCATCGGCCAGCGATTCTCTGCAACCGTAAAGGTTGTCGAATTTTGATTTCGTAACCGAGTCATTAACATTGATGGCCGGAAAAAGAAGTTTTCCCTGCTCATGCATCTGGTACAAACGATGAACACCCGTGGTGGTCTCTTCTGAGACTCCTTTTATAAGGGGCACAACAGCCTGCCAGCGTTTGGGCTGTTCTTTGAGTATTTTTTTTAACAGGCTATTCAGCTGAAACTCATCTTCTCCGTCAACCGGTATGTCAAGTACCGAAGCGTCGGATTCGGCTGCATAACCCCTGTGTATCATCAGGGTAGCATCGCCACCGTCGTCAACAATCAGGTTGGGTCCCAATCCGTCGCCAAAATCAAGCGCTCTTTCAGTACACCACCAATACTCCTCGAGGGTTTCACCTTTCCAGGCGAAAACCGGAATTCCGGCTGCTGCAATGGCTGCTGCTGCATGATCTTGTGTAGAGAAAATATTACAACTGGCCCATCTCACCTCAGCGCCTAGTTCGGCAAGGGTTTCAATGAGTACGGCAGTTTGAATCGTCATATGAAGACTGCCGGTTATCCGGGCACCTTCGAGAGGTTTTGATTTACTGTAGCGCCTTCTGATAGACATTAGGCCGGGCATCTCTTTTTCGGCGATGTCAATCTCCTTACGGCCATATTCAGCCAGCGAGATATCGGCAACTTTATATTCTGTTTTCACTTTTAACAATGTTTCCATAGAGCAAAATAAATTTTCGCAAAAATATACATTTTTTTCTTTTTTTCCTGTATTAATCAGGTCAGGGGAAAAGTTTGCGCAGGTTAATTCCCCATATCGGAGAGGAATTTAATTCTCATTAATCTTATAGAATCGGCGGTGTAATCACTTTCACCCAACTCCTGAAGTGCCAGTTCAATCGAATCGTTTTCTGTTTCCCTAAAATAATCCATTACTTCATCCTGATATTCTTCGTCGAGAATTTCGTTGATGTAGTAATCGAGATCTATTTTAGTTCCGGCATTAACGATTGCTTCGATTTCAGAAAGCAGATCGGTGAATTCAATGCCTTTGGAACCAGCAATATCGTCGAGGGATATTTTGCGGTCGATACTCTGTATGATGAAAACCTTCAGTTTCGATTTATTGGCCACCGAGCGTACAATAAAGTCCTGAGGCCGGTCTATCTCGTTTTCGTCGACATATTTTTTAATAAGATCGACAAACTCTTTTCCGTAGCGCTGGGCTTTTCCCTGTCCAACTCCCTGAATCTTTTGCAGTTCCTCGAGATCGATGGGATACTGGATCGACATATCGGCAAGCGATGGATCCTGAAAAATTACATATGGTGGGAGGTTGTGTTTTTTTGCAACAGACTTGCGAAGGTCGCGCAGTAGGTTAAACAATTCAGTGTCGCCGCCCGAACCTCCGGCAGGTGCTCCGGATACCGTATCGTCATCGTCGTCGTCGTAGCGGCGGTTTTTTACCAATTGAAAAGGCTGCGGATTTTCCAGAAAGGCAAGACCTTCAGCCGTAATTTTAAGAATTCCATAGTTTTCGATATCCTTGCTTATAAGGCCGGCAACCATCGATTGTCTGAAAACGGCATTCCAGAAAAACTCATCGTGGTCGTCGCCAGACCCGAATGCCTCTAGGGTATCATGTCGGAATGATTTAACGGCGGCCGAAGTTTTGCCGGTAAGGATATCAGCGATATGTTCGGCCTTGTATTTTTCCTTAACCTCAACAATTACACGAAGCATACGGGTAATTTCATCCTTGGCATCAACAAACTCTTTCGGGTTGAGACAGTTGTCGCAGTTGCCACAATTCTCGGCCGTGTATCTTTCGCCAAAATAGTGCAACAAAATAATTCGTCGACAAATGGCTGTTTCTGCATACGAAACAGTGTCGAGCAACAGCTGCCGGCCAATCTCCTGCTCAGCTACCGGCTTGCCATGCATAAATTTATCGAGCTTCTGAATGTCTTTATAGCTGTAAAAGGTAATGCACTTACCTTCTCCTCCGTCGCGACCGGCCCTTCCAGTTTCCTGATAATATCCTTCAAGACTCTTGGGAATATCGTAATGAATAACATAGCGCACGTCGGGTTTGTCGATTCCCATCCCAAAAGCAATGGTGGCAACCATTACGTCAACCTCTTCCATCAGGAACTTATCCTGATTTCCCGAACGCGTTTGTGCATCCATTCCTGCATGATAAGGCAACACCTTGATGCCGTTTATGCTCAAGGTCTCGGCCAGTTCCTCCACTTTTTTGCGACTCAGACAATAGATAATTCCTGATTTTCCGGCATTTTCTTTTATAAACCGGATGATTTGGTTTTCGGGCTTATGTTTTGGCCGTACTTCATAGTAGAGATTAGGGCGATTAAAGGAGGCTTTAAAAACGCGGGCATCAAGAATTCCCAGGTTTTTTTGTATATCGTGTTGCACCTTAGCTGTAGCGGTGGCCGTTAAAGCAATAACAGGTGCATTGCCTATCTCCTGCACAATCGGCCGGATTCGTCTGTATTCGGGCCTGAAGTCGTGACCCCATTCTGAGATACAGTGTGCTTCGTCGATGGCATAAAACGAAATGTTAATCTGTTTTAGAAATTCGATGTTGTCGTCTTTTGTGAGGGATTCGGGGGCCACATACAGTAGTTTGGTTTTCCCTTGCAGAACATCATCTTTAACCTCCTGGATAGCTGCTTTGGTTAGAGATGAGTTGAGAAAATGCGCAACATTATCGTCAGATGAGATGCCCCGCATAGAATCGACCTGATTTTTCATCAGGGCAATCAGGGGCGATATAATTATGGCGGTTCCGTCCATAATCAGGGCCGGCAGCTGATAGATAAGTGATTTCCCTCCTCCGGTTGGCATCAGAACGAAGGTGCTGTTGCCATCCAATACGCTTTTTATTGCCTCTTCTTGCTCTCCCTTGAATCGGTCGAACCCAAAATATTTTTGTAAATGTTCTGTTAATGTTAAGCCTTTAAACATTTTTTGCCGGTAAAAAGATTTTCGTCTGATGTGGCGAGTATCTAAAATTAGTCAAACTTGAACAATGCACAAACAAAAGCCTCTTTTTTTATGATTTATTAATCGATTCATCATTTTAGCCTAACTAAAGCGGTTTTACCTTAATTTGCTGACATGGACTATTCCTTCCGGTTAATTGCAGCTGATTTATCACAGGGTTGTATTTCGGAGTAAATAAAATCAGCGTTGTGTTACTGCAAGTCAATGGTCAAAAACAATGAGCGAAACGGTCAGGAACGGTTTAAGTAATTATATTTGTGCTTTCGTATAGCTAATTTGCTGCCAAGAAGATGAGTGAAGTAAAAACCAAAGCCAGACAGGGAGAGATGTCATTTCTGGACCATCTCGAAGAGTTACGATGGCATATAATACGCTCGGTGTTGTTTATTATGGTTGGAACAATTGCCGCTTTTGTTTTTAAGGACTTTATTTTTAGTTCGGTAATTTTCAAGCCCAAAACACCTGAGTTCTGGACCAACCGTATGTTTGCTCAATTTGGCGACTTTATCGGTTCCGAAGCGGTTAAAATTAACCGCAACAACCTCGAACTAATCAGCATTAAAATGGCTGGCCAGTTTTTAACACACATCTGGACAGCAATCGTTGCCGGGTTTATTCTCGCTTCGCCCGTTGTCTTTTTCGAATTCTGGAGATTTATACGTCCTGCATTGTATGAGAATGAGAAAAAACATGCTTCGGGCGCTGTTTTCTTTACCTCCATTCTTTTCTTAATGGGTGTATTGTTCGGTTACTATCTGATTGTACCGCTCTCTATTCACTTTTTGGGTTCATACAGTATTAGCGGTGAGGTTACCAACCAAATCAACATAAATAGCTATATCAGCACAGTGGTTAGCATTTCTCTGGCCTCAGGGGTAGTATTTCTGCTGCCTATTTTTGTCTTCTTTTTAAGTAAAGTTGGTTTGCTAACACCCGCCTTTATGAAAAGATACCGCAAGCATTCCTATGTGGTTATGCTGCTGCTTTCGGCGGTTATTACTCCGCCCGATGTTTTCAGTCAGGTCATGGTGGCGTTCCCGCTGGTCATACTCTATGAAATTGGTATCTACATTTCGAGGAGGATAGAAAAGCAAAAGGCCCGTGAGGATGCCTTATAAAGTAATCTAAACATCTATGCTGCTAAGAGCGCAGGAAATAGTCAAAAAATACCGAAAGCGTACGGTGGTCGACGGGGTGAGTTTCCATGTGGAACAGGGCGAGATTGTTGGTCTTTTAGGCCCCAACGGTGCCGGGAAAACCACCTCCTTTTATATGATTGTGGGATTGATTCAACCCTTGTCGGGAAGTATTTTTATCGACAATGAGGAGATTACCAATCTTCCCGTATACAAAAGAGCCCAAAAGGGAATAGGCTATCTTGCGCAGGAGGCTTCGGTTTTCCGCAAAATGAGTATCGAAGACAATCTGCGAGCGGTACTTGAAATGACCAGTTTTTCGCCCAGCTATCAGCAGGAGAAACTGGAGCAGCTTTTGTCGGAATTTGGTTTGCAGCACATTCGGAAAAGTATGGGTTATCAGCTTTCGGGGGGTGAACGACGCCGCACCGAGATTGCCCGGGCGCTTGCCATCGAACCCAAATTTATTCTGCTCGACGAACCTTTTGCAGGCGTCGATCCTATTGCGGTAGAAGATATTCAGCAGATTGTGGTCAAGCTGAAACAAAAGAACATCGGGGTTCTCATTACCGACCATAATGTACACGAAACCTTGTCAATAACCGATCGATCCTATTTGCTCTTCGAAGGAAGAATCCTTAAATCGGGGAGTGCCGACGACCTTGCAAACGATGAAGTAGTTAGAAGGGTCTACCTCGGACAAAATTTTACCTTGCGCTAATCCGCAGGTATTGCGCAATATAAGTTGAAATATTTGTGTATTTAAAATAAAAATTTATCTACCTTTGCGCCGCCAAATGCGGACGTGGCGAAATTGGTAGACGTGCCAGACTTAGGATCTGGTGCCTTACGGCGTGGGGGTTCGAGTCCCTTCGTCCGCACTCAAAAATAGTGCGGCCTGCCTGCCAGGCAGGCCGCTTTTTAATTATCAACAGTTGGTTAAAGGTTTACTATGAAGATCACCAGAGAAAATGTAGATAGGGTAACTTCCGTCATCAAGGTTTTGATCGAAAAAGGCGACTATGAAAAAAATGTTGCCGACAAACTACGGGAATATAGACAAAAAATGGCACTGCCCGGATTTCGTCCAGGCAAGGTCCCCGGCAGCCTGATTCAAAAGCGCTTCGGAAAATCCGTACTTGCGGAAGAGGTAAATCAGTTGCTCTCCCAAAATCTCATGAATTATCTTCGGGACGAAAAACTCAGCATTATTGGCGATCCCCTGCCCAACAATGATTTGCAAAAACCAATCGACTTTGAGGTTCAGGAGGATTTTGAGTTTGTGTTTGATGTAGCCTTGTCGCCCGAGATTGATCTCACCATTGATAAATCACATACGGTTGATTACTATAGAATTAAACTCGACGATAAAATGGTGGATGACAACATCGATCAGATTCGTTCGCAGTTTGGTAAAACCGTTGAGGCTGAAGCTATTTCAGCAGAGAGCTATGTGCGTGGCAACTATGTTGAGCTCAACGACGATGGTACTGAAAAGGAAGAAGGCATAAAGGCAGAGAATGTACTGGTTTCCATTGATCTCATAAAGGATGAGGAGATTAAGTCCTCTTTCCTGGGCAAAGCCAATGGCGACAGTATTATCTTTGATCCTGTGGTTGCCTTTAACGATCGGCACGAAGTTAGCCACATGCTTAACATCAGTCACGAAGCAGCCGAAACCCTCAACAGCAAATTTACCTTTACGCTCACTGCCATTGAACAATTCAGCAAAGCGGAGGTAAATGAGGAGCTCTTTAAGTTGGCTTTTGGAAACGAATCGGATATTGAAACCGAAGAGCAGTTCAGACAGAAGATTTCTGAAAACCTTTCGGCAAGCCTCGATACTTCATCAATGCAACGTTTTGAGGTTGATGCCAAAGCCGCTCTGCTCAATATGGTTCCTATAGAATTGCCTGAGAATTTCCTGAAACGGTGGCTCAAGGAGAGCAATTCAGAGCTCGACGATGCAAAAATTGAGGCCGAGTTCGACGATTTTAGCCGTGATCTTAAATGGCAGCTTATAAAAAACCATCTCATCAACCAACACAACGTTGAGGTTTCGGAAGATGAAACTTTTGATCTTGCCAAAACAATTGCCCTTTCGCAATATCAGCAGTATGGAATTTACAGTGTCGCCGATGAACATCTTTCTTCCTTTGCAACTCGAATACTCGAAAAGAAGGAAGATCGGGAACGCATTGTTAACCGGCTTTTTGAAACAAAGGTTTTCGAATTGATCAGAGACAATGTCAATCTTGCCGAAAAAGAGGTTACCACCGACGAATTCAGGGCCCTCTACAACTAACACTTTAGTGCAGGCCGTTCATCCTGCATCAATTTTATATACCTTTGTAACTGGTCATTGAATCCGATGCAACTTTGCTTTCGGATCGTGGCTTGTTTTTCTAACCTTCAGGATTTGAGTGCTATGAATATTAACGACGATTTTCGGAAATACGCTACCAAACATGCCGGCATCAGTAGTATGACCATGCATCGCTTCACTTCGGCCTATGGATATTACATTTCGCCAACCATTATTGAAGAGCGGCAAATGAACATTGCAACCATGGATGTATTTTCCAGATTAATGATGGACCGCATTATTTTTCTGGGAGTTCCCATCGACGATACTGTTGCCAACATCATTCAGGCCCAATTGCTTTTTTTGGAGTCAACCGACCCCACCAAGGATATTCAGATCTATTTTAACTCGCCGGGAGGCTCAGTTTATGCCGGATTGGGTATATATGACACCATGCAGTATATAACGGCTGATATAGCCACAATATGTACCGGAATGGCTGCCTCAATGGGTGCAATTCTGCTTACTGCTGGAACCAAAGGAAAACGTTCGGCCCTCCGGCATTCCCGAATTATGATCCACCAGCCCATGGGGGGCGCCTCTGGTCAGGCTTCCGACATCGAGATTACGGCCAGAGAAATTATGAAAATAAAGAATGAACTCTATACCATATTGGCCGAACATACTGGAAAATCTGTTGAACAGGTTGAAAAAGATGGTGACCGCGACTACTGGATGACATCGAAGGAGGCTGTGGAATATGGTATGATTGATGAAATTCTGGAAAAGAACACCGTTAAATAAATGAGTGCAAGGAGTAAAGAAGATAAATGTTCCTTTTGTGGCAGGAAAAAAGGGGAGGTAAATCTGCTTCTTGCCGGAATTGAAGGTCACATCTGCGATAACTGCGCTGAGCAGGCTCATAATATCATTTTGGAAGAGCTAAAACACGCTCCCGATTTCGACATGAACGGGTTAAAATTGCTCAAACCAATTGAAATCAAGGCTTTTCTCGATCAGTATATAATTGGACAGGATCAGGCAAAGAAAGTTTTGTCAGTAGCGGTTTATAACCACTACAAGCGACTCCGGCAGCAGATTGACGATGATGAAACAGAGATCGAGAAATCCAATATCATTTTGGTAGGAGAGACTGGTACAGGAAAAACATTGTTGGCCAGAACCATTGCCCGTATGTTGCACGTTCCTTTTACCATCGTCGATGCTACGGTTCTTACCGAAGCGGGATACGTGGGCGAAGACATCGAAAGCCTGCTTACCCGTTTGCTTCAGGCTGCCGATTATAATGTTGAAGCCGCCGAGCGGGGGATTGTATTTATTGACGAAATCGACAAAATTGCCCGTAAAGGCGACAACCCATCGATTACCCGCGATGTTTCGGGCGAGGGTGTCCAGCAGGGTCTTCTTAAACTGCTCGAAGGTTCGATCGTGAATGTACCACCGCAAGGTGGACGAAAACATCCCGAACAGAAACTAATCCCCGTAGACACCAAAAATATTCTTTTTATCTGTGGAGGTGCGTTCGATGGTATTGAACGAAAGATTGCCCAACGACTCAATACCAAGGTGATTGGATACGGAACAGCCCAAAAGGGTCACCGCGTGGAGCGGCAGAATCTTTTGCAATATGTTTCACCTCACGACTTAAGGGCATTTGGAATGATTCCGGAAATTATTGGGCGGTTGCCCGTTCTGGCATATCTGGATCCGCTCGATCGTCAAACCCTCAGACGGATTCTTACTGAGCCTAAAAATTCAATCATCCGTCAGTATATCAAGTTGTTTCAACTCGACAAAATTGAACTTACTTTCGATGAGGAGGCACTCAATTATATTGTAGATCTTGCCGTAGAGTTTAAATTGGGAGCACGCGGACTTCGTTCTATTTGCGAGAATATCATGGTCGATGCCATGTTTCATTCACCATCCGATACCTCAACCAAACTGTCAATTACGTTGGAATACGCACGCGAGAAAATTGATAAAACCCGGTTTTCGTCCTTAAAAGCCGGATAACTTTTCCGGTCAAACGAAATTATGGGAAGCGGTAAACCACCGAATTGATCATCATTCCGGCACCAACCGATGTAAAAAGAATAACATCCCTGCTTTTGAACTGGTGGTTGCCAAGTTTTCCTTTGGCAATGAGATCATATAGGGTAGGGACTGTTGCCGACGAGGAGTTACCCAGTTTGTTGATGGTCATGGGCATTACCTCTTTAGGAATCTCTCTGGCTCCGTACAAACGGAAAACGCGATCTAAAATCGCCTGATCCATTTTTTCGTTGGCCTGATGAATGAGCACTTTTGCTACATCGTCGAGGGTTAGACCTGCAAGTAAAAGACTCTTTTTTACCACCTTAGGCACATTGGTCAGTGCATATACATATACCTTGTGCCCCTGCATTCTGATAAACAGGTCGCGTTTGCCGTAGCCTGGATTGAGCGATTCATCCATAATCAGATAGTCGGCCTCTAGGGCATCGGTCTGCATTGCATGTGCGAGTATTCCCACCTGTTCATCGGTTTTTAGTCCCTCCACAATTACTGCACCGGCACCGTCCGAAAAGATCATGGCATCACGGTCGTTGGGATCGGCTACTCTGCTGGTAATATCAGACCCTACTACCAGTCCGCGTTTGTATTGCCCCGAACGGATGTAAAGATCGGCCACAATTAAAGCCTGTACCCAACCCGGACAACCGGCAATCACATCGTGTGCAAACATATGCGGATTTTTCAAGCCGAGTTTCTGCTTTATACGGGCAGCGACATAAGGTACCATGGAGGCTCTGTAGTTATCAGCCGCCATATCTCCAAAATTGTGGGCAGCAATAATAAAATCTAAACTTTCAGGGTCAATTCCCGCCGAGTTTATGGCATCGAGTGCTGCCTTGTATCCAAGATCCGATGTTACATCCGACGGATTTGCCCACCGACGCTCCTCAATGTTGGTAATCTCCCTGAATTTCTCGATAATTTCTTCGTTCTCCTTTTCAAAAGGCTTGCGGGTGGCAGGGTCGTAAAACGAAGAATCTTTGAAATGGGAATTATCTATTATCACCGGGGGAACATAGCTCCCCGATCCGATAATGATGGTTTGAAAATTTGCACTCATACAATCAGTCTGATTCAAATTGACAACAAAATTACTGATTCCGTAAAGCAACCACAAAAATAACAGGATGTAATTCAGAAATTCCCTTCAGCATTGATGTTCATTTAAACATCTTACAATAATCCCGCAGTATTGCTAAAGCTTCAGCTTCTTCAATTCAAATTTTTCGCCATCGAAAACCCCGTATGAGTAGGCCTCTATCCAATCTCCCAGTAAAACATAATGACTGTCGGTTCCAATAGGTATCTGAACCATTTTATGGCGGTGTCCCATGACAAAGAAATCGAAGTGCTCCCTTTTAAGAAGCGAGGCTGCATATCTGTACATGCCCTCGCTGGTAGGGTCGAAGGTTTTATTGGGTTTCTTGTTTTTACGGCTTTTTGTCGACCAAAGCTGTGCGACATGCAACGAGAAATTGGGATGCAGCCGGGCGTAAAGCCACTGCAGAAATGGGTTCGAGAATATCTTTTTAAGCAACAAGTAGCCAGTGTCGCTTTTATCAAGACCATCTCCGTGGGCTAAGAAGAATTTTTTACCCATCAGTTCTGTAATAAGAGGCTCCTTGTGAACTATAACTCCTATTTCCTGCGGAAGATAATCGAAAACCCACATATCGTGGTTTCCGGTAAAGAAATGTACCGAAATTCCCATGTCGGTTAATTCCGCCAGCCGACCCAGAACCCTGGTATAACCTCGCGGTACGACCTTGCGAAACTCAAACCAAAAATCAAAAATGTCGCCCATCAGGTAGAGTTCCCTGGCATCGCTTGAGATGTTATGCAGCCAGTCGGCGAAAAGCCGCTCCCTTTCCCGGTTGTTGCTCAGTGCAGGCGAACCCAGGTGAACATCTGAAACGAAGTATATTTTATCTCTTTTGGTCAAGACACCATCGTTAATAATCCCGGAATCGCCGGGGCGAATGCCTGCTATTGGTTGAATACAGCTGTAAGCGCGCGGTCCAGAGCCGGTCCCACTAAATCTCTGGCAACAATCCGGCCCTCACGGTCGAGCAGATAATTGGAAGGCACCCGCTGAATGTTGTAATGCAAGGTAGCCATTGAGCTGCCATTCATATCTCCAACATTAACCCAGGTAAGTCTGTCGTCCTCAATGGCGTCGAGCCAGTTCTGGCGGTTTACATCAACGCTTACCTGATAGATTTCAAATCCCCTGGAGCGGTATTTCTGATAAGCTTCTGCAAGTACCGGGTTCATAATACGTGAGTTTTGATCAACGGCCGACCAGAAGTGGAGCAATACATATTTTCCTCTTAAAGAGGAGAGTGCAACCTCCCTGTCGTTTTTATCTGGTAAAATAATCTCCGGACTGTTAACGCCCGATTCGTCGATTAACCTGCTTATTTCAGCGGTTCGTTCCTGTGCAAGCAATTGCAAGGTGTTCTGATAGAGTGCTTTTACATGTTCCGACTCAGGATAGAATGCATTAAGGGCCGAAGCGGCAACACGCAAAGACTGCAGATCGCGTACCACATAGTTTTCGTCGTCGAACTTCTGATACAGCGCCAGAACACTCGCCATAGAAAATGGGTTTTCCTGGACAAAATTGGTGGAATAGGCAACCTGTTCTTCGACAATATCGTTGTATGCATCGTCGAGTTGTGATTTAAGGTCTTGATAATTTGGCCTTTCTGCATAGTAAGTGTAGAGCAGGGATACCGAATCGAGTTTCTGCTTGGTTCTGTTAAGCCGGGAATTGAGTTCCTGAACCAGAGCTGAGCCCGGCGAACCTTCTAAGCTGTATTCCTTGGCAAAATTCAAAGCGTCGGCCTTAATAGTAATCTGCTCGGCAGAGTCGACCAATAGAGTCACGAAATTATCTTCACTCAAACGAAGCAGGAAGAATGTTGGCATTCCAACATGGTATTTGAACGAAAACTCGCCGTTTTTATTGATCTTGACCGAATCGAGAGGGTTAACTTTAGCGACTTTTAACTCTTCAAGATAAATCATTCTGCCTTCGGCATTGGTAATTTGACCGGTAAGTATAAATTTTTCCGGTTTACTGCAACCTGCCAGAACTGCGATCACTACTACGATGAATAACCACGCTTTCTTCATCTGATTCTTGTTAGTTTATTAAGTTTTAGAATGGTTGCAGCCAATATTTTTGAACCAAATTGATTTAGGTTTCGTCCAAAGATCTAATTTTTTACAAATATTCATTGGCAACTCCCCGGTTATTTGGGGAGGTTGTATTGTGCAACCATCAATTAATCTGGTGCGAAGATAATTATTTTATATTTTTGGCTTCAAGTTTTCGGGAGCGTGAAAATATATAATAATCTCAGCGATTTTAAGGTAACTAATCCGGTTGTGACCATTGGAACCTTCGACGGTGTCCATCTGGGCCATTTGAAAGTACTTGACCGGCTGAAGGAACTTGCCCTGGAGGCTGAAGGAGAATCTGTAGTGTTTACATTCCACCCCCACCCCCGAGTCGTTGTTAGGCCGGAAGAGCAAAATCTAAGGCTGCTTACCACACTCGATGAAAAAGTTGAACGCTTTAAGAAGGCTGGAATCGATCATCTGATTATTTTCCCTTTTACAACTGAGTTTGCTGCTTTGGGTTACGACGATTTTGTTAAAAAGGTGTTGGTCGATCAAATAAAAACCCACACCCTGGTTGTAGGATATGACCATAGGTTTGGCAAAGATCGGGAGGGCGGCTTTGAGTACCTGAAGTCATGCGCTGAATTATATAGGTTCGAAATCGAGAAGCTTGATGTGCTGCTTCTGAATGAGGCCAACATAAGTTCGACACGTATAAGGACAGCACTTGAAAATGGCTCGGTTGATTTGGCCAGTTTACTTCTTGGATACAACTACCACCTCACGGGTACCGTTGTGGAAGGGCAGCGGCTGGGAAGAACCATTGGGTTTCCAACAGCCAATATCGAGGCCTCGGATGTCAATAAGTTAATTCCGGGATATGGTGTTTATGCTGTAAGGGTTCGATCTGATGGTATCCTTTACAACGGCATGTTAAATATTGGTACCCGGCCAACTTTCAATAACAACGCCGACAACAGAAGCATCGAAGTCAATATTTTTGATTTTAACGGCAACATTTATGGGGGTGAACTACGCATCTTCTTTATCGCTAAAATTCGCGACGAGCATAAATTTCCCGATAAAAATGCCTTAATAGCGCAGCTTCATACCGACAGGCAAGTGGCTCAAAAGCTGCTGAATGAAAAACTCGACTCTTTGCAGATTAACAGTTGAAATCAATAAAACAGGTTGTTTCTTAGTTTCTGATAAGCAGAGTAGAAATTGGCCTGTGGTCGCTATAGTCTGCCAGATGTACGGTAAAATTGTAACTGCTGAAATTGTTGCTGTGCAATATATAATCAATCCGAAACGAAGGCACAAGCGAACCTGTATAGGTCTGGCCAATTCCTTTGCCCGACTCTTTAAAGGCATCTTTAAGACTCCCTTTGGTTGTTTGATAAGCATACGAAGAGGGTGTGTCGTTAAAGTCGCCACACACTATAACAGGATAGGGCGACGATGCAATATGGCTTCGCAGCAGTCGCGACTGCTCGGCGCGCTTTCTTACTGCCCACCGATACTTCGATCCAAGTTCTTTTGCGTCGCGCAGATCTTGCTCACTGGTGATTGCCGGTGATTCGAGAAGACGGTAATTGTCGGGCATTAATCGGTACGATTGCAGGTGCACATTAAAAACCCGCACGGTGTCTCCCGAAATTTTTACATCGGTACAAATGGCGATATTTCCGGAATTTTCAAACCGAATTTCTTCCATGTTTACTATGGGATATCGACTAAAGGTAACAGAACCGGTAGTACGGTCGGTTCGTGCGTACTGATAATGCTGAATGCCTGGCAGTTGATTTCGAACCGCTTCAAGGTTAAAAATCTGGTTGGTTCTAAGCGTAACTTCCTGCAGGCAAATAATATCTGGTGAGTTGTGCTCTAAAAAAGAGATTATTCTTTTCGCAGTTTCACGTGGTAAGACGCCCTCTTCTCCGGTAAAATATTTTACGTTGTAAGATAATACCCTGATGCCATTTTCTTCGGTTTTTTTGCCATCGGTTTGCATAAACCTTCCCAGAACCGGCCAGCCAGCCAAAATAAAAACGATTGAGATCAACGACCAGCGAGGCTTAAAAAGCAGCCAGATTACTATAAATACCAAATTTATTGAAACGATCCACGGATAGGCCAATCCAAACAATGCTATGACCCAAAATTTATCGGGAGGCACAAATAGCGCAGCATAGCTAAATAATAGCAGTACGATTACTGCAAGATTGCCGGCAAGTAGCAATTTTGTCGCTGGAAATTTCAATTTAAATGGAATAGGCGTTAAACTTAATGCAAGATAGCAATTTGAACCATACAGTATCGCTGCGAACCATAGATATAGGCATACCAACGGAATCTATTTCAAATTAGTTGCCTACTTGTATGCTCAATATCAACGAAATCAATATAGTAAAATGCGATGCTATATCTTGCCTTTCGGTTTCTTCAATTTGATGTAGTTCTTCCCACAGACTATTAAAATTGCACAAAGTTTTTAGGCTACAGGTATATGGTTTGGGTCAAATCAGGAGGGATTTTCCACAATCGTTCTGAATCAATTTGAGCAGCACCGGCAAAACTGCTCTTTTCGAGCCCTAACCAACGTGCAGCCTCCTGATCGGCATGCAGTAAGTCGAGCGATACAACTACCCCCTTTTTTATCATGGCCTTACTGGAGCTGTCTTTGGCCTCATCTGTCCAAACCTCGTTTATCGTTAAGTCGGGCTTTCGAAAATGTAACAACTGCTGCAAGCAGCTGTTTCCTGCAGGAGAGCAACCTTCCAGACTCCAAACCGACCTGAGGTAGCCAGCTGTTGCTCCGCCCACTGCTTTTTCTCCTATTTGTGCTGCAACAGCCAGGTTGATAACCAAATCGGCCCGCAAAAGAGTCTGGTGTACCCGAAAATCGGAACCCAGGGGGCTGGGATAATATTTAA
>DIUI01000035.1 GCA_002428215.1 Prolixibacteraceae bacterium UBA6162 | reverse complement strand
ACATCCACCAATCTGGCTTCAGTAAAATTTATGCCTTTCAACGAGATCGAAATCACCACCAGTCAGCGAAGCGAAATTGAGAGCCGGAAGCAAATGGCAGCCGATATGGTGGCATCAACATTTACTCTGGCAGGGGCAACAGTTACCCACTCAGATGGATACCCCGGCTGGAAACCTAACCCCGACTCCGATATTCTTAAAGTAGCGGTTGACGCCTACAAAACACTTTTTGATACCAGCCCGGTGGTGAGGTCGATCCATGCTGGTTTGGAATGTGGTCTTTTTCTTGAAAAGTATCCCGATCTTGATATGGTCTCTATTGGACCTACCATCAAGGGAGCCCATTCTCCTGGTGAGCGTTTGCATATCGAATCGACCCGTAAATTCTGGGATTTTCTGATTTACATACTTGAAAATGTGCGGTAGATAAACCTCAATGGGTTTTTAAAGTCAAACCCGAACAGCACTGGAATTCCTTATTAATACACCATTTATAATTTCATAGTATATGACGAGTAAGTATCGGGTTGGATTTTTGGGTGCCGGCGGTATTGCACGGGCGCATGTTTACGCCCTTGAATCTATGAAATTCTATTACAGTGATGCCGCCACTCCTGAACTGATATCGGTAGCCTCGGCACGTGAAGAGAGCAGACGCGACTTTGCCCGGCAGTTTGGTTTTCAACGTGCCGAATCGGTGGAAAAGCTGGTCGAATCCAGCGATATAAATACCCTATTTATTCTTGGTCCGAACAATACTCATTTTGAACATTTTGCGCTGGCCATGCAAATGCCGGGAGTTACATCGGTGTATTTAGAAAAACCTGTATGCTCCAGTTTGAAAGAAGAAGAAGCCATGGCGAAAATGGCGGCTGAGAACTCAAAAAATGTACAGGTAGGCTTTCAGTATCTGCAAACTCCTTCGGTTCGTGAGGCACTTTCGTTCTGGAAATCAGGAAGATTGGGCAAGATGCTGCATTTTGATCTGAAGTACTATCATGGCGATTACTTGCAAGCCTCCTACCGCGACAAACGAAAAACCCGGCTTACTCCTGCTCCCGATGGAGGGGCCATGGCCGATTTGGGGTCGCACGGACTTAGTCTGCTGGCAGCCTTTTTTGGTAATGGATTGCAGGTAGTGGGTGCTATGCAATCGGGGCATTTTGAAGGTGTACCCGCCGGATCAGACCTGTTTAGCACAATTGCTTTATATGATCCGGACAGCCAAGGTGTAGGCAATATGTCGGCCAGCCGAATTAGTTCGGGATCTGGTGATTTGGTCTATTTTGAACTGTATGGAGAGCAAGGTGCATTGCGGTATAGTTCGCAATTTCCTGATTTTTTTGAATACTTTCTCGAATCGGATGGTATTTGGGTCAAGCAGCCCGTGGGTAGTAATTACAAAGGGATATCAACTTTCCCATCGGGTCATGTTCCGGCTGGCTGGCTGCGTTCACTGGTGCATGCCCATTATCTCTTTACAGGTGGGACCGACAGTACCTCTTTTGTTCCCGATCTGGAGCATGGACTCGAAGTACAGCGTTTGGTAAGGGCAACGGCCTCTAATCTCGAAACATTCAGAAATAACCGATAACTTTATGGAAAAACGTCGCAGTGGAATACTTTTGCACATCACCTCGTTGCCTGGCAGGGAGGGGATTGGAACCCTTGGCGTTCATGCCCGTAACTTTATTGATTTTCTGCATGATACAGGCCAGTCTGTTTGGCAAATATTGCCGGTTGGACCAGTAGGGGCAGGGAACTCTCCCTATCTGTGTTATTCTGCCTTTGCCGGAAATCCGCTCCTAATCGATCTGGAGATGATGATGGCAGACGGATTGATTACCGACAAATGGATGCAGGGCATTCCACGGTTCAATATACGTCAGGTAGATTTTGCTAAAGTTGAAGCATGGAAGGTTCCTCTGCTAAGAAAGGCTTTTGACACTTTTAGTACCGATCCCAACCATCTGCAACCGGAATACATAAGATTTCTTGAAGAGCATGGGTGGTGGCTTAACGACTATGCCCTGTTTATGGCAGCCAAAAACCATTTTGGAGGCATTCCCTGGCAGGGGTGGCCCGATACATTGAAGTTCAGGGAGCCTGAAGGGATGGAATTCTACCGGGAGAAACTTAAACATGAGATAGACTTCAACCGATTTGTGCAGTTTTGCTTCTTTCGTCAGTGGCATCTTTTGCGTGATTTCGCTGGTAAAAAAGGGATTCAAATATTGGGCGATTTGCCGTTGTATGTCGGGACCGATAGTGCAGATGTTTGGAGCAATACCGGAATCTTTATGCTCGACAAGGATCTTTATCCTACCCATGTAGGCGGTGTTCCGCCCGACTATTTCAGTAATGAAGGACAGTTGTGGGGAAATCCGGTCTTCGACTGGCAGGCTCTTGCATCGACCGGTTACCATTGGTGGATTGCCCGCATACATTTTAACCTGCGGATGTTTGACCGGGTTAGAATCGACCACTTTCGTGGTCTGGAATCATTTTGGGCAGTTGAAGCAGGGGCTTCAACTGCAATTGACGGAACCTGGTTGGAAGCCGGTGGAAGAGAGATGCTTAAACTTTTGCAGAACCAACTGGGTTCGCTGCCTCTGGTTGCCGAGGATTTGGGTATCATTACCCCTGAGGTAGACCGTTTGCGAATCGACTTTAATCTGCCCGGAATGCGTGTTCTGCAATTTGCATTTTCGTCGGATGCAACCAATACCCACCTTCCGCATAATTTCGAAAACAGTACAATAGTATATACCGGTACCCACGACAACGATACAACATGGAGTTGGATTCAGCTGCTATCAAAGAAGGAAAAGGAAGTGGTTATGTCGTATCTTAAACCATACGACCGTAAACCAACTTTGGCACTTATTGAAATGGCATGGGCTTCTGCTGCTCAGGAGTCCATAATCCCCTTGCAGGACTTGCTTGAACTTGGGGCAGAGGCAAGGATGAACATTCCTGGATTTGCCCAGGGGAACTGGGGCTGGCGAATGCGCTGGACACAAATCAGAGGTCGCCATTTGAAATTTTTACGGATGATAACTGAGCGTTACAACCGGTTGAGAAGTTAGCAGCAAAGCAAAACAGCTTTCAGAAACAGTTCGGGTTGCTCTGCGTGGAGCCAGTGTCCCGCTTCGGGGATATCCACTATTTGTGCATCGGGATAGATTCTTTTGATGAGCTCCACGTCACTCTCACGGATGTAGTTTGAAGCCAAACCACGGATGAATCTGACAGGGTAGGCAGTTATCGGCAATCTATCTTCAAATAGCTTGTAATTGCCACCGCCCACTATCTCCTCAAGGTTATCGAACAACGCTCCGGCGTTGAGTTTCCATCGAAGTGGTTTTCCCGACTTGTCGGCAATCAGATTTTTCATCAAGAACTGACGGATTCGGGCGTTGTCGATCTTGAGCGATAAATTCTCTTCTGCCTGTTGTCGACTGGAAACATAGTCGAAATTCATCTCCAGCATCGCCATTAGAATATTTCGATGTAAAGGGTATTGGCTCTCTGATCCATTGGTGAGGTAGTTTTTGGGTGCAATATCAACTACCATAAGGTTGGTAACCCGTTCCGGGAAGTCGGCAGCAAATACCATGGCAACTTTTCCACCCATACTATGTCCCAGTAATGCTGCTGACTGAATATTCTGTTCGTCGAAGAACTGAACCAGATCATCCTTCATGGCGGCAAAAGTATGGTCCTCATGGTGGGGCGACTGGCCGTGGTTGCGCAGATCGACACTATAGACAGTATATCTTTCGGCCAGTTTTTTTTCAATCACAAACCAGTTATCCGATGACCCATAGAGTCCGTGAAGGATAATGAGAGGTTTGCCAGTGCCCTCTTTTCTGAAATATAGCTGCATGATTAACGGAGACAGGCGAGGTATTGACGAATAGTGTTTTCGAGACCAAAGTAGAGGGCATCGGCAATAAGGGCATGTCCGATAGAAACCTCCTGAATAAAGGGAATGGCATTAACCAAAAATCTTAAATTTTCAAGATTGAGATCATGTCCTGCATTGATTCCCAGACCGGCACTTCTGGCAGCTTCGGCAGCAGTGATAAACGGTGCGGCTGCAAGGTCACGGTCCACTGGGTATTTTTGGGCATAGGGTTCGGTATAGAGCTCAATTCGGTCGGTTCCGGTAAGCGCTGCAGCTTCAACTGCTCGAACATCCGGATCCACAAACAGAGAGGTCCTGATGCCATTTTCCTTTAATCGGGCTATTACTTCGGTGAGGAAATTCTTGTTGACAAGTGTGTCCCAGCCATGATCACTGGTAAGCTGTCCCGGTTTATCGGGTACGAGGGTTACCTGATCGGCCTTCACAGAAATCACCAGTTCTAGAAATTCTTCTGTCGGATAGCCTTCAATATTGAACTCTGTAGTAATAAGCGGTTTAATGGCCCAAACGTCGTTTCGGGTAATGTGCCTTTCATCTGGTCGGGGATGTACTGTAATTCCCTGAGCGCCAAATTTCTGACAAGCAACAGCAGCGTCGGCTACGTTGGGAATGGTCCCCCCTCTTGCATTGCGAAGTGTTGCGATTTTGTTTATATTTACACTCAATCTTGTCATGATCGTCAAAAATAGGGGCGCAAGTTACAATTTATTGCAGGTAAATGTCAAATTTATATCCCGAAACTTTTGTTAGCAAGTCAGCTTATAATTGAAAATCTTCCGGTGGTAAAGCCCTCCGACACAGGCCAGACTGCATTAAGCTGGATGGAGCTATATAAAGTTGCACACCTTCCTGTGGTTAAAAATCGGGAATATCTGGGACTAATTTCCGATCGACTTATCTATGATCTCAACATTGCTTCAGACACGGTCGAAAAGCACCTGATGGCGCTGCATTCTCCACATATTTCAGCCGGACAGCACATTTTTGAGGCAGCGGCGGTTCTTTTTAACCTTAATCTTACAGTGTTGCCAGTATTGGATGAACAGGAGACATATCTCGGTTCCATCTCCTCTACAGCTATTTCCAAAACATTTGCCATGCTTCTTTCGTTGCATGAGCCAGGTGGGATCATTATTTTGCAGGTACCCGAGCACAGTTATTCGCTGCAGCAAATATCACAGATAGTTGAGTCGAACGATGCCCGGGTTTTAAGCATGTTTGTGTCGAAACCTGCCGAATCGAGGGTGTTGCATATTACGTTAAAGTTGCAGAGGGTTGATCTGGCAGCAGTTATAGCAACCTTTGAGCGTTACAACTATGAAATAGCCGCAGTTTTTACCGACGATTCGATGCTCCACGATTTGTATGAAGATCGCCTGGATCAATTTCTCAAATACCTAAATATGTAAATTGGCAGAATGAAAATTGCTGTTTTTGGAACTACTGTCGGCTCCGAGTTTATTCCTGTGCTGAAGAGATTTTTTGGTTTTTATGCACGCCATGGTGTTGACGTGCATATGTTTCGCTCTTTCTATGAACATCTCGATACCGACTTTGGCTATCGGCCGGATGTGGGCGATTTTTTTACCGGATACAGCGATTTTGATGGTTCTGTTGATCTGATTTTCAGTATTGGTGGCGATGGAACATTTCTGCAGTCGTTCAATAATACCCGGAATTTTGAGATACCTCTTGTGGGTCTCAACAGCGGGCGTTTGGGATTCCTGGCCGATATTTCGCAGGAATCGGATCATCATGCACTGACCAGTATACTTGAGGGTCGCTACACAACATTGGCCAGAACACTGCTTGAGGTAGAGCTCATTGGTGCCAACAACTTCGAATTTAATTACGCCCTAAACGAGGCAACGGTTCTCAAAACCGACAGCTCATCAATGATTCACATCCACAGTAAAATTGATGGCGAATTTTTAAATGCAGTATGGGCCGACGGACTAATCGTAGCAACTCCCACCGGGTCCACAGCCTATTCGCTAAGTGTAGGGGGCCCTATTGTCTCGCCCGACTCTCAAAGTTTTGTAATAAATCCCATTGCGCCTCACAATCTTACTGTCCGCCCAATTATTGTACCGGACACCAGTATGCTTGAACTCACAATCGATGGGCGCGGGACCCATTTTCTTGCATCGCTCGACTCCCGTTCTATGAATGTATCGATAGATACGCGCTTAATTATCAGAAAAGCACCCTTTACTTTAAAGACTCTCCAGCTGCCTGATCAAAGCTTTTATCAGACGCTGCGTAACAAGCTATTGTGGAGTCTTGACAAGCGCAACTGATATTTTTTCTGAGCTTAACAATTTTTAACCGCACTTTTGGTTTTATAATGGTGTGCAGGCGCTGATTTTTTTAAATTATATTACTTTTGTACCACTTCTGAACGGCATAGTTCAGAACTTTTTTTTAAGTAGTTCATTGAATTAGCGTAAGTTAAAAAATGGCCAGGTCTTTTGGACTGGTTATTGTGTCTCATGGCTGTCTGCTGAAGGGTTGTCGGCCGGTGTTCACCTTACCTATTTTACGGACCTGAGTTTATTAAGTGCCTGCACCAGTGATTAAAATCTTTTGAATACCCGATGAAGCGAATACTTCTTTTTGCGTTGGGATTTTTTCTGGTTGTGCGTGCTGCTGCTCAAAAGAGCGAAGAGCTTGGATTCTTCTTAGGGGGTACAAACTACATCGGTGATATCGAAACTATTCGTTTTACCGATTTCACAGCACCAGCTATGGGCGCTTTTTACCGTTTAAATTTCAATCCACGCGTTAGTGCAAAGGTTACATTCTCTACGGGGCAACCCATGGGGAATTATTTGCCTACCCGTATTATGGATCTTGCTGGCCAGGCCGAAGTAACCTATTACCGGTTCGATTTGGGCAATCCCAATATCTGGATTACTCCCTATTTGTCTGGAGGATTGGGTGTTTCCTATTTTGGCGAGCCACTAATCAGTATGGGTTTCATATCGGTTGCAGGTTTGAGAAGTAGACTCAGTTATGCACCTGTACAGCAACCTGATTATTCCCCATTTGCCCTTAATCTGGCTTTTGGATCCGGGATTAAATTGGCTTTGAACCGTAATGTTGGAATAGGTGTTGATTATCAGTTAAGAAAACTCCTTTCAGACAATCTCGATTTGTTAAATTTGTCGAGTTCTGTCGCTGGTTCTTCTGCTTCACCAACACCCGTTTTTAGTACTGCTTTGCACAATACTGATTGGGTTGGATTTTTGGGCATACATGTTTTTGTGAGGGCCAGTATGTTCATAAAAGAGGTACCTTGCCCCACCTTTAGATAGTAAGTTAATGGAAGTGTCTTTTAAAGACCACATAAATATAGATAAATTGCCCCGGCACATTGCCATCATTATGGATGGTAACGGACGTTGGGCTGCCAATCACGGAAGCGACCGGCTGTTTGGTCATGAACATGGCGTTGAGGCTGTGCGGTCTGTTGTTGAGGGAGCTGGCGAAATTGGGATTGAATATCTCACTCTGTATGCCTTCTCTACCGAAAACTGGTCCAGACCAAAGCATGAAGTCGATGGGCTGATGGGTCTCTTAGTGCATGCCATCGATTCAGAGACGGTTAACCTTATGAAAAACAATGTGAGGTTGTCTGTAATTGGCGATCAAAGCATGTTGCCCGAGCGCGTTGTAGCCAAGCTCGATAGTTGTATCGAGAAACTTCGCGCCAACACCGGACTAAATGTAATATTGGCAATAAGCTATAGTTCGAAATGGGAAATAACCCGGGCAGCCCGTTTGCTGGCCAACGATGTTCTGGAGAATAAAATTAAAGCCTCTGACGTAACCAGTGAAATGTTTGAAGGCTATCTTGCCACTGCAAATATACCCGATCCGGAGTTGCTTATACGGACCAGCGGAGAATATCGGATAAGCAATTTTTTGCTGTGGCAGATTGCCTATGCTGAGTTGTATTTTCCTGAAAAGTTATGGCCTGATTTCAGGAAGGAGGATTTGTTTGAGGCGATTGTTGATTTTCAGCGGCGTGAGCGGAGATTCGGCATGACAAGCGAACAAATAACTGGCTATTAAACCCAAGATTGGAATGTATAAAAAGATAACGATTTTTTTGTTTTTGATTCTGGCGGGATGGATAAATGTTTTCGGACAGCAGCCCGACCCGACCAATTTTTCCATTTATTACTCCAGTCCTCAGAGGTACTCCATTGCAGGTGTTGAGGTTACAGGAATACGCTATCTCGACCACGATGTATTGATTCAACTGAGTGGGTTGACCGTTGGCAGGGAAGTCGATATTCCAGGCGAGGATATCACAACCGCCATTCGAAAATTATGGGAACAAGGGCTATTCTCCGATGTCCGCATAACCGCCACCCAGATTGTGGGATCGCGCGTATGGCTAGAAATTTATCTGCAAGAGCGGCCAAGGCTCTCCGATGTGAATTACTACGGTGTAACCAAATCGGAAAGAGACGATATTACCGGTAAAGTCCTCCTGTTGAAAGGAAGTCAGGTAACCGATAATCAGATCAACAATGCCCAGCGACTTATTCGCAATATTTTTCTGGAAAAGGGATTCCTCAATACAGAAGTTGTTATTGTGCAACGCGACGATACCACCCAGGTGAACAGCCTGATACTGGATATTACTGTTGATAAGAAGGAAAAGGTCAGAATACAGAATGTAATTATCAATGGCAATGTTGAAGTAAAGGCTTCGACTCTAGAGCGAGCCATGAAAAAGACCAATTCAAAAAAATTGACCAACTTCTTCAGAACGAAAAAGTTTTTGGATGATAAATTCCAGGAAGATAAGGTAAACCTTATCAAAAAATACAATGAAAAGGGGTATCGAGATGCTGTGATTATGCGTGATACCGTATATGCCGCCGATGAGTCCAATCGTGTAAATGTGGAAATCTGGCTGGAAGAGGGGAACAAATACTATTTCCGCGACATAAAATGGGTAGGCAATACGATTTATCCACAGGAATATCTCGATGCTGTTCTGGGTATTAAGAAGGGTGATATCTTCGACCAGAAACTGCTCGATAAACGACTCTCGTCAGACGACGATGCCGTTTCGAATGTATACCTCGACAATGGCTACCTGTTCTTCAATGTCGATCCGGTAGAGATCAATATTCAGCAGGATTCAATCGATCTTGAGATGCGCATCTACGAAGGCAAGCAAGCCACAATCAGGAATATTGGGATTACTGGTAATACCAAAACCCATGAACATGTTGCCCGGCGTGCCATTCGCACCTATCCTGGTGATCTGTTTGCCAAAACCGCCATTATCCGATCGATCAGAGAGCTTTCGCAGCTCGGACATTTCGATCCTGAGGCGATTGTCCCCGATGTTAATCCTCAGCCTGAAGATGGTACTGTGGATATCAATTATCAGCTTCAGGAAAAGGCCAACGATCAGATTGAACTATCGGGTGGCTGGGGTGCCGGTATGTTTGTGGGGTCAGTAGGGCTTAAATTTGCCAATTTCTCGGCCCGGAATCTTTTTAACAAGGAGGCCTGGCGCCCCCTTCCAACGGGCGACGGACAAACCTTAAGTCTGCGTTACCAAACCAGCGGGCAGTATTATAAAACAGTAAGTCTATCGTTCATTGAGCCTTGGCTTGGGGGTAAAAAACCCAACTCTTTCTCCAGCTCATTAAGCTTTTCGCGCATCAACTACAGTGCGAACAAGTATATGCAGAATTACTATGGCAGTGGATACGGTGGCTATAGTCCCTATGGATATGGAGGTGGATACGGTGGATACAGTCCCTATGGCTACGGTGGTGGTTATGGTGGTTACGGTGGTGGATACGGTGGAAGTTACCCTTATGGCGGTTATGGATACCCAACCTATACCTATAACTATGAAGCTGAAAATGCCGATACCAAAGACGACCAGATATGGGAGACTATGGCTATCGCCATGGGGTATGGGTATCGTTTGAAATGGCCCGATGATTATTTTACGGTTTACCATGAGCTTTCATTCGAGCATTACCGGTTACAGAACATGGGAAGCTATTTTTACTTCCTGGCCGATGAAAACGGGCAGGTCAACGGTACTTTCCGTAACACCAGTTTCAAAACGGTATTTGGACGCAACTCGGTCGATAATCCGCTCTATTCGCGCTCCGGCTCTCAGTTTAGCTTGTCGCTGAAAGCAACGCCTCCATTTTCGCTGTTTAGCAATAAGGACTTCAGTGATCCAACCATTCCCAATTCCGAAAAATTTAACTGGATTGAATACCACAAATGGAACTTTAAAGGCCAGGTATTTAATAGTTTATCCCGGAACAGGAATTTGGTACTTCGCTCGGCCGTTGAATTTGGATTTTTGGGCTATTACAACAAAAACCTTTTGTCTCCATTCGAAGGATTCATCGTTGGGGGATCGGGCATGTCGGGTTATAATATATATGGAACCGAATATGTTGCTTTGCGTGGATACAAGGATTTCAGTCTGAGTCGCGATCGTAATGGCTCAAAAATGTACTCCAAGTTTACCTTTGAAATGCGATACCCGGTGACACTCAAGCCCAGTGCAACGATCTTTGCACTTGCATTTCTGGAAGCAGGGAATACCGATATGCAATTCCAAACCTACAACCCTTACAAGTTATACCGCTCGGCCGGCGTGGGTGTGCGAATCTTTCTGCCCATGTTTGGTTTAATGGGAATCGACTGGGGATATGGATTTGACCGTGTACCATGGTCTGATGCTGCCGGCAGCAATTTCCACTTTGTAATTGGACAGCAGTTCTAGGATTATTTTTTGGCTTGGATTTTGTCTAAAGGTGTTTCATATATCTATAAATCATATGGTATGAGAAAACTATTGTTAACCGCACTTTTTGCCACTATGGTGGCAGCTTCGGGATGGGCACAAAAATTTGCTTTTATCGATTCTGATTATATTCTGGAAAGCATACCCGCTTTTACCGCAGCCCAGGACCAACTCGATCAGCTCTCTCAGCAATACCAGAAAGAGCTGGAGTCTATGTACGCCGATATCGAAAAGATGTATCAGGATTTTCAGGCAGAAAGTGTCTTGCTGACTGAGGATATGAAGCGTAAGCGCGAGGATGTAATTATAACCAGAGAAAAGGAGTATAAAGATCTTCAAAGACGTTATTTTGGTCCCAATGGTGATCTTTTTCGCCGGCGTCAATCGTTGGTGAAGCCCATACAGGATGAAGTGTTTAATGCTGTTCAGGAGATTGCCGACGAGGGGAGTTACGCCGTAATTTTTGATAAGGCCGGCGGCACCACGCTGCTGTTTTCGAATCCCAGATTTGACTTGAGCGACCAGGTATTACAAAAACTTGGTTATAAGAATTAATTTCTATATTTGCCACACAAAAATTTGATAACCACACATTGATTATGAGAAACTTTTCAAAGATTATTGCCTTACTATCATTCGTTTTGATTGCGGGCAGTGCCATCGGCCAGGAGGGAAAATTCGGACATATCGATCTTCAGGCGCTTATACAAGTCATGCCTGAAAGAACTCAGGCCGAGGCTGCATATACCAAGGAGGTTGAGGAACTTGAGCAGCAGTTTGGCACTATGCAAACTGAGCTTGAAACAAAATACAACGAATATATTCAACGTCGTGATTCTCTTTCTGAAATTGTGCGTTCAGCCCGTGAAGCCGATATTCAGGATCTCCAGCAACGTATTCAGACATTTCAGACCATAGCCCAGCAGCAGCTCCAGCAAAAACAAAACGAGATGTTGCGTCCTATTTTTGAAAAAGCCCAAAAAGCGGTTTCTGATGTAGGTCGTGAGCGTGGACTTATCTATATTTTCGATGTCAGTGGCGAACTGGGTACCGTACTCTACCGTTCACCTGAAAGTGTTGATGTTATGCCTCTGGTAAAACAAAAATTGAATATCCCGTAATCACTCGGTTTCGATAAAACTATAGAAAGCTGCCCTTGGCAGCTTTTTTTTTTGCCGATATTTAGAATCACGTACTTTTCATCGGAGTATCTACTAAATTCTAATGTTGTTAAGCAAAAACAGAGGGAGTGAACGATATAATTTCTTAAATTCAACCATTGTTTGATTATGAAAAATGAACCATCATGATAAACCACAACGCTTCGCCAGAGCAGGAAAATACCATTTATCAGGGAGTTAATCTGTTCGAAATTGCATGGGAGGTCTGTAATCAGGTTGGAGGTATCTATACGGTTATTCGTTCCAAGGTCCCATCGGTTATAGAGAAAATTGATAAGAATAATTATTTTCTGATTGGGCCTTACATCGAGAGTCAGGCCGCCGTTGCATTTGACCCATATACAAACTACGAAGGGCCGGTAGGGCAGGCTGTTTTGCGCATGCGAGAGTTGGGTTACGATGTTCACTTTGGTCAGTGGATTGTATCCGGCAGGCCTACAGTAATCCTGTTCAATCCGTTTTCGATCTTTGACAGACTGGGTGAAATTAAATATTCTGTTTGGGAACAGCATCATATATCTCTACCCGATAATGATGCCCTGTTGAACCAGGTAGCTTCATTTGGTCATCAGGTAAAAGTGTTTTTTCAAATTTATTGTGAGTTGGGTGGTTGTCATCTCAACAATATCGCCCATTTTCATGAGTGGATGGCGGGCCTGCCTATCCCGGGAATACGCCATGAGAACCTGAATATCAAAACTGTATTTACTACTCATGCCACTCTTTTGGGCCGTTATTTGGCTATGAACGACACCAAATTTTACGACCACCTGGCATTTTACGATTGGGAAAAAGAAGCGAATTATTTTAATGTTCGTGCCATAGTAGATATTGAGCGTGCTGCTGCTCATGGATCCCATATTTTTACCACAGTGAGCCAGGTTACTGCGCAGGAGTGTAAATATCTTTTGGGGCGCGATCCTGAGGTGATTTTACCCAATGGACTCAATATTCAGCGATTCGAAGCCCTGCATCAGATTCAAAATCTGCATGCCGATTTCAAAAGCAAGATTCATGATTTTGTCATGGGGCACTTTTTCCAGAGTTATGCTTTCGATCTCGATAAAACCATATATTTCTTTACATCAGGAAGGTACGAATACTATAACAAGGGTTACGACATTACCCTTGAGGCATTGGCACGGTTAAACTGGAAGATGCAATATGCTGGCATTGACCGTACAGTAGTCTGTTTCTTTATAACCAAACAACCTTTTCACTCGTTCAACCCGGAAGTACTCGAAGCCAAAGCGCAGATTGAAGATATCCGCAGGGCCTGCGAAGAGATTCAGGAGCAGGTGGGCGACCGATTATACAAGGCAATTACTTCTTCTACAGGATCTTACCAATTCCCAAATCTTACCGACCTTGTTGAGGATTATAACCGGCTAAAATTGCGCCGGTTTGTTCAGGGCTGGAAGTCTAAGAGTCTGCCCAAGGTGGTAACCCATAATCTGGTGGCCGACCACAAGGATGAAATTCTCAACTTCCTCCGCACTGCAAATTTGGTCAACAACCAGCACGACAAGGTAAAGGTGGTTTATCATCCCGATTTTGTCACTGCCTCTAATCCACTTTTTAAAATGGATTATTCGCAATTTGTGAGAGGTTGTCATTTGGGCATCTTTCCAAGTTATTATGAACCATGGGGATATACCCCTCTCGAAAGTTTGGCCAGTGGGGTTCCTTCTGTTACCAGCGATTTATCGGGATTCGGCGATTACGTAATGCACAATTTCCCGGATAAGGAGAAGGCGGGTATGTTTATTGTCGAACGCAAACAGATGGATTTTAACGAATCCGCAAGTCAGCTGGCTGAAATTCTCTTTCGATTTGTACAGATGAACCGACGGGAGCGTATCAACCTTCGAAACAATTGTGAAGCAGCCTCTCCTCATTTCGACTGGCGGAATCTTGGGAAATATTATGATCGTGCTTACGAACTGGCTTTGAGCCGTTGAGCTTTCTGACATGGATCAAAAACCAGCACCTATTGGCGTATTCGATTCCGGCTACGGAGGATTAACGATCCTTCGGGAGCTGCGCAAATGGTTGCCTCAATACGACTTTCTATACCTCGGCGACAATGCCCGTACACCCTATGGAACCAGATCTTTCGAGGTCGTTTACAACTATACCCTCGAAGCTGTAACCTACTTGTTTGGTCAATCTTGTCCCCTGGTAATTTTGGCCTGTAATACCGCTTCAGCCAAGGCGCTACGGAATATTCAGCAACGTGATTTGCCGCATCTTGCACCTGATAACCGGGTGTTGGGGGTTATCAGACCATGCGTCGAAAAGGTGGCTGAACTTACCCGTAACGGAAGGGTTGGTGTTTTGGGTACCCCTGGAACCGTTTCATCAATGTCATATCCCATAGAGTTTGAGAAGTGGAGTGGGGGTAGGGTTACGTCAACTGTTCAGCATGCTTGTCCAATGTGGGTGCCGTTGGTCGAAAACAATGAAACTAACAATGCAGGAACCGACTTTTTTGTGGAACGCGATCTGCAGCTATTGCTTGCACAGGATCCGGAGCTCGACACGGTGGTTTTGGGTTGTACGCACTATCCGCTGTTAATCTCTGCCATTCAGAAATTTCTGCCATTTCATTTAAAGCTGGTCGACCAGGGTCCTGTGGTTGCAGAGAAACTTTCCGATTATCTTTTCAGGCATCCCGAAATGGAACAGCGTCTGTCTAAAGGGGGTAATGTGCGTTACCTTACAACTGAAACTGCAGCAAATTTTGAAGCCAAAGCCTCCCTCTTTTTAGGAGAATCGATAACTGCCCACAAAGTGGTCATTTAGTTCGACCTGATAACACTATCCAATGCTTTTGGCAACCACCGTTTGCATAAAATCTTTCTCCTGATCGAGTACCTCAAGGTATCTGAACTGAGCTAAAGTACGTGTCTTATTGTGTAACGGATAGGCTGTTTTATAATAGGTGTCTCCATTAAGATAGTCTGTCAGAAAACGTATGGTTTGTTCCCATACCATGTATTGGCACCCAAATGCCAGGTTGTCGATCTCTCTTGGAGTTAGGAATGTTTTACTTTTTGAGAGATATCCCTCTGTAAATGATTGAAAATAAGATCGGTTAAATTGAATCAGGTTAGTGTCCGGTTCATCTTCGGCTGCAGTGTTGCCCAAAGTTCTGATGGCGTCGCCAAAATCAAACAACGACGATCCCGGCATAACCGTATCCAAATCGATAATGCAGAGTGTATTGTTCTGTTCGTCGAACATTATGTTGTTAATTTTGGTGTCATTGTGGGTTGTTCTAAGGGGAATTTTTCCACTGTCGAGCCACTCCTGAAGTCGGGTCATCTCGTCTGCCCGCTTCAACAAAGCATCTATATAAGACTGCATTTCTGCAACCCGGCCTGCCGAATCATTCGCAATCGATTCGCGGAACTGCTGCAGCCTGAATATTCCGTTGTGGAAATTTGGAATGGTGGCTACGAGCAGAGCACCATCGAGCGACGCAAGCTGCGACTGGAAATGCCCAAATGCTTCGCCAGCTCTATAAGCCTGTTCAGGATGGGTAACTTCTTCTATACTTTTGCTGTTGCTTATAAAGAGAGCAATGGTCCAGTAATTCCCTTCATCATCGGTTACATAATAGCGGTTGGCAGGGTCAGACAGGTATTGCATAACCTTGCGGTCGATCTCCTGTTCCCCTTGAGCGAGCAGCTGCTTCCGTATATGATTGGTAATTATTGTTATATTATTCATCATACCCTCGATGTTCTTGAAGATATGATGATTTTTACGTTGCAGAATAAAGTTTGGAATAGTATCGGGGGTTTCAAGCAAGTAGGTATCGTTGATATGGCCATGACCATACGCACGCCACTGAACGACCTCTACCGGTAATTCAAAGGCTTTTAACAGGGCCTGAATTTTTTCTTTGTTCATAATTGATATTTAATCAGTAGTTTACCTAAAAAAGTGTGCCTAAAAAATTTTAAAGCCATAAATTTTCAGGGTAAATACCCTGGTCAATGAACCTTCTTACCTGCTTTTCAGCTTCAGGTTTATCTTCGCGGTAGGTAACCCCGAACCATGGTGCATTGCATGTAAGTACTTTGGCTTTAATGCGCTGTTTCTGAATATTGTCGTTGATTAACGCCGGAATATAGTATTCCGCAGTAAGGTCATCACCCCTGGTTTGCAGAAATTCATTAAACCCCTCGTTAAGTCGTCCGAATACCGTGGGTTTTAAACCCCAGAAATTCATTGACACCGGAGTGTCGTCGCTAAGAGCAAACCGGTTTTCCTGTTCATAATAATGAATGCCATCTGATTCGCGCACAATTTTGGTGCGTTCTACTACTGTAGTCAGATAACCATTTGCATCGGTGTTACATACCCCACGCGAAACCGAACCAAATTCCGACAGGGTGGAGGCTACACGGTAACCGACCATTGCGTATTCGTTGGGATCTTGTGAGTCTTGCAAAAATTGGGACATGGTTTCGTAGGCTACTCTTCCGTAGAAATCATCGGCATTAATTACTGCCATTGGTTCATTGACTGCCCTCTCTGCCATCATCAGTGCATGTGATGTGCCCCATGGTTTGACCCGATTTGGATTGCGCGAAAAGCCCTGAGGGATAGTGTCTATCGATTGGTAGACATATCCGGTCTGGATTCTTCCGGCCAGGCGAGGTTCGAACCTTGCTTTAAATTCTTCAGCAAAATCGGTTCTGATAATGAATACCACTTTACCAAAGCCTGCCTTTATGGCATCGTACAGAGAGTAGTCTATGATTGCCTCTCCAAATGGTCCAATCTCATCGAGCTGCTTGAGTCCTCCGTAACGACTGCCCATGCCGGCTGCCAGAATTACCAGTGTAGGTTTTATTGTCATCTTCTTTAAGAGCTAAATGTTAAATGTTTTAATGTCCCCGGGTCAATTAAAATTGAATGTGCCGATGATAATTTTTAATTTGTATGTTCCACGGTGAAACTTATCCTACGAGTATTTTTGCGTTTGGAAGCAGAATCAGATGAGCGTGATGGTAGCTTTATTTGTACCAATCGGCATAGGTAGAATAAGCATTGGCGATTCGTACAATCTCCCCTTCGAGCAATTCCCGGCTAATATCCTTAACTTTTTTCGCCGGTACTCCGGCCCAGACGCTCCCGCTGCCAACAACAATTCCCTTGGTTACAACGGACCCTGCGGCAACAATGGAATTGGATTCAACAACTGCATCGTCGAGAACTACGGCGTTGATTCCAATCATTACATGGTCGTGCAGTGTGCAACCGTGCACAGTAGCATTGTGTGCAATGGTAACAAAGTTGCCGATTTGGGTTGGCGATTTCATGTAGGTAGCATGAATAACTGCACCATCCTGAATATTGGTATTGTTCCCAATTTTTATGGAATGGACATCGCCACGAAGTACGGTATTGTACCAGATACTGCAGTTGTCGCCGATTTCCACATCTCCTATTATGACGGCGGTTTCGGCAATAAAGCAGTTCTTGCCAATTTTTGGAATTTTCCCGTTAAGTGCTCTGATAACAGCCATTATCTGTAATAAATTTAAATTATAGCAAAGATAGAAAAACCACCAAAGAAATCTATTCGCAGCTTTGGCACTGATAAATATTAGCTATTTTTGCGGGTATTGTTCAAAAAATAGATTTTTTTCCATGAAGGATGCAAAAGTTATAGAGCTTGAAGAAGTTGCGATTAGATTTTCGGGCGATTCGGGCGATGGTATGCAGCTAACCGGAACACTGTTCTCGGATGCTTCGGCACTGCTGGGCAATGATATAAGTACATTTCCCGACTACCCCTCGGAGATCAGAGCCCCCCAGGGAACTGTTGGAGGGGTTTCGGGTTTTCAGGTGCAGTTTGGTCATAAGGCAATTCATACCCCCGGCGATTTTGCCCATGTGCTTATTGCCATGAATCCTGCTGCCGTAAAAGCAAATGCACGGTTTATGAATCCCGGAGGCACCATTATTTATGATCAGGATGCCTTTACCGACAAAAACCTCAAAAAGGCGAACTTTGAAACAGATGATCCGTTTCAGGAGTGTAATCTAATTGATTTTCAAAAGATAGGGGTGCCAATTACTACCCTCACCCAAGAGAGTCTAAAAGATTTGGGTCTTGATAACAAAAGCATTCTGAGGAGTAAGAATATGCTGGCGCTTGGTTTGGTCTGCTGGATGTTTAATCGGCCACTTGCATCCATCGAAGCCTACATCAAAGATAAATTTGCCAAAAATCAGGTCGTGGTAGAATCTAACCTGCGTGTTCTGCATGCAGGGTACAACTACGGAAGCAACCTGCAGCATATGACCCCTCAATATCTGGTAAATCCTGCGCCAATTGAGCCCGGTATATACCGGAACATCAACGGCAATCAGGCTACAGGTTGGGGATTACTGGCCGCGGCAGAGAAGGCGGGATTGCCGCTTTTCATCGGTTCATACCCCATTACCCCAGCAACCGAGATCCTTCAGGCCCTTGCCGATCGTAAAGACTTGGGTGTTAAGTCGTTTCAGGCGGAGGATGAGATCGCCGGTATTGCTACTGCCATCGGTGCTGCCTTTGCCGGAAATCTGGCGGTTACTACCACTTCGGGTCCGGGCTTTGCTCTAAAATCTGAGGCTCTGGGCTTGTCGGTTATGGCTGAATTGCCTCT
The DNA here is from genome assembly GCA_002428215.1 of Prolixibacteraceae bacterium UBA6162. The sequence continues at coordinate 4,082 of DIUI01000035.1, read as the reverse complement.
GGTAGTCGTTAATGTTCAACGCGGAGGGCCCTCAACCGGATTGCCAACAAAAACAGAGCAGTCTGACCTATTGCAGACACTGTATGGCCGAAATGGAGAGAGTCCACTGGTTGTATTGGCCGCCAGCACGCCGTCCGACTGTTTTTGGTTTGCTTACAAAGCGGCAAAGATTGCCCTCGAACGAATGGTTCCTGTGGTACTTTTAACCGATGGCTTTTTGGGCAATGGCAGTGAGCCATGGAAAGTTCCGACTATGAGTGAGCTCCCTGAGATTACCCCTCGTATTGCCAAGGATGCCTCTGTTTTCAAGGCGTATAAACGCGATGAGCAAACCCTTGCCCGCGAATGGGCATTTCCGGGAATGGATGGATTTCAGCACCGCATTGGGGGCCTCGAAAAAAATGTTTCGGGCAATGTAAGTCACGATCCGGAAAACCATCAAATCAATACTGAGATTCGTCGCGATAAGGTTAACAGGGTTGTGGATATGGTTACGCCGCTTCAGGTATGTGGCGATGATTCAGGAGATGTTCTGATTGTTGGCTGGGGAGGCACCTATGGTCACCTGCTGAGCGCACTTCGTGAACTCCGGAAAGAGGGTCGTAATGTGAGCCTGGCACACTTCAACTACATTCTTCCGCTGCCCGAAAATACCCGGGAAGTTTTTTCGCGCTTTAAGAAAATCATTGTTTGTGAGCTCAATATGGGTCAGTTTGCCAGTTACCTACGCGATAAGATTCCCGGCATCGAGTACCATCAGCACAATAAGGTTCAGGGCTTACCCTTCACCGTAAAGGAATTGAAATCAGCAGTATATAATTTATTGGATAAATAGTCATGAGCGAAATAAAATATACGATTAAGGATTTTAAAAGTGAAAATGAAGTTCGCTGGTGTCCGGGTTGTGGTGACTTTGCCATTATGAATGCCGTTCAGCGTACAATGGCTGATTTGGGCATCCCGCATCATCAGTATGCTATTATTTCGGGAATTGGTTGCTCATCGCGATTCCCCTACTATATGAGTACCTATGGTTTTCATACAATTCACGGTAGGGCTACTGCCATTGCTTCAGGAGTTAAGACCGCCAATCCGGATTTAAGCGTTTGGGTTATCACCGGCGATGGCGATGGTATGGCCATTGGTGGGAATCACTTCATTCACCTTATTCGTCGTAACATTGATTTGAATCTGATTCTTTTCAACAACAAGATTTACGGACTTACCAAGGGCCAGTATTCACCTACTACCGACCGAGGCTTTAAAACGAAAACTTCTCCATTTGGCACCATCGAGGCGGCTTTTGTCCCCGGACAGCTTGTGCTCGGATCCGGTGGAACATTCTTTGCCCGAACCATCGATACCAACATTAAATTGAGTCAGGAGATATTTACCGAGTCAGTAAAACATGCCGGCACTTCGGTTGTAGAAGTTTTACAAAATTGTGTTATTTTCAACGATGGCGTGCACAATGAAATTACCGACCCTGTGCATAAAAGCGACCGCCAACTTATATTGAGGCATGGTGAACCCATGCTGTTTGGTGCTGAAAACGAAAAGGGTTTGGTGTTCGACAAAGGCAGACTCAAGGTCGTTACGGTGGGCAGTGATGGTTATACGCTCGACGATATTCTGGTGCACGATGCTTTGGAATCTGATCCTTCTTTGCATATGACACTCATCAATATGAAATTGCCTGATTTCCCTGTGGTGTTTGGGGTTATCCGCAGTGTGGAAGCGCCAGTATACGACCGTGAGATGGAAAAACAAATTGAAGCGGTTAAGGCAAAAAGCAACATCAAATCAATGGATGATCTATTGTCAGGTGGTAACACCTGGGTGGTGAGTGGCAACGGAGAGGAACGTGTACCTTCCGAAGATTGTGTTATGCGCCGGTAATAACCGATGTAAGCAGTGTTGCTCCTGCATCAGGAGAAGAAATATCCGAATATGAATCTCGAGCAAATCTCTTTATCCCAGATCTACAAAAAGAAAAAGGGCGATCGTGATATTTTTCACGAATTAATGCCCTTCAAGGTTAAGGAGGTATTACTGGTTGCAACCATTTACGACTCGTATTCGATTGTGCGCGAGGGCCAGATAAGCGACAAAATTTTTGGTGAATATCTTCAGCTTAATCTCTATGCGGCTCCCAGATTCAGCAGTGCCAGCACTACCGAGGAAGCTTTGCAGATGATTAATAGCCGCGATTACGATGTTGTAATCATTATGGCAGGACTGGATAAGGAGGTCTCCCTTCGTACTGCTCAGGATATATACCGACTTAAGCCTGCGCTGCCCATACTTTTGCTGGCAAACAACAATTCAGATCTCTCGTACTTTCAGGCCGAAGGGAATAAGTTGTCTTATTTCGACCGTGTTTTTGTGTGGAATGGCAATTCCAATGTTTTCCTTGCCATGATTAAGTATATCGAAGATCGCAAAAACATTGAGCCTGATACACAATTGGGTAATGTTAGAGTGGTACTGCTGGTAGAAGACAGCATACAATACTACTCCCGCTATCTCCCCATGCTGTATGCTACTATTATGACCCAAACCCAAAACTTGGTGGAGGACGACAGCAATGAAGAGTTAAATAAGATTGTTAAAATGCGGGCCCGTCCAAAGGTCATATTGGTAAGCACATATGAGGACGCGGTGGGTATAATAGAAAAATACCACGATCATCTGCTTTGTGTTATATCCGATGTTAAATTCGAAAAGGAGGGAAAAAGTGATGAGGATGCGGGTGTTGAATTGCTCCGGTTTGTCAAAAGCAGAATGCAGTATCCTATTCCCCTGTTACTTCAATCGCATGATATTGTTAATGCCGAGCGTGCAAGACAAGTTGGAGCCGATTTTATAGATAAAAACTCCGACAGCCTTGCACTTGATGTGCTCAATTTTCTCTATCGCAGGTTGGGTTTCGGGAATTTTGTATTCAAAGACATGGCCGGAACGCCGCTTATGGAAGCCCGTAATCTACTCGAATTCGAGGAGATGTTCCGGATTATTCCAGATACGGCTTTGGAGTACCATGGCCGCCGAAACTCTTTCTCTACCTGGCTTATGGCCAGGGGAGAGATCAATATGGCTGAACAGTTGAAGCCCTACCAGACCGACGATTTTGGTTCGGTAGAAGATCTGCGGAAGTTTTGCCTCGATGTGTTCCGGTCGGTTCGAACCCAAAAACTGCGTGGCCGCATCATTAAGTTTGATCCAAGTCTGGTTACTTCCAATAGATTTGTTACGCGATTGGGCCGGGGTTCATTGGGGGGGAAAGGTCGCGGAATGGCCTTTATGAGCAATTTCATCGAAAACATCGACTTTAACCGCATTATAAGTGGTATGTCTATCCGCATACCGGCAACTGCTGTTTTGGGAGCTGTTGAATTCGACAGATTCATAGAGAACAATAACTTATACGATACAATCTACAGCACCAATGATTTCGAAATTGTGCGAAATCAGTTTCTTGAGGCGGAATTTGATGAGGATGTCAACAAGCGTCTGCGGGAATACCTTAATGCCATGCGCGGTCCTTTGGCAGTGCGGTCGTCGGGTCTTTTTGAGGATTCGCTGATGCAGCCATTTTCGGGTGTTTATGCTACGTTTTTAATTGCCAACAACCACCCCGATGATGAAGTCCGGTTTTTGCAGCTCGTAACTGCCATCAAACTCGTTTATGCCAGTATTTTTACCGAATCGGCCCGAATGTACTTCGATGCAATCAACTATAAGATAGAGGAGGAGCGCATGGCGGTTATTCTGCAGGAAGTAGTAGGGCATGAATACAACGGGCGGTTTTATCCCCATATCAGTGGTGTTGCCCAATCCTACAACTACTACCCGGTTGCGTATATGGAGCCTGAGGATGGGTTCTCTGTAACAGCTGTCGGACTTGGCATGTATGTAGCAGGGGGGGAGAATGCATTTCGGTTTTGTCCGAGGTATCCCACCCTCAACAGTACCTCAATGCGGGATCAGATCCGGGAGTCGCAGCGTCATTTTTATGCCATTGATATGTCTAAAACCTCATTCGATCTGGTAAAGGAGGGTGAGAATGCATCCATAGGCCG
>DIUI01000004.1 GCA_002428215.1 Prolixibacteraceae bacterium UBA6162 | reverse complement strand
CAGAGCAGCTTCGTGCAAACGGTTGAGCAAACCAAATACTTCGCTGGTTGTCGATGCCATACTCCTTTCAAGTACATAATCAGCATAGTTCCTGTAGCCTAATAATCTTGCCATCTCAAGCCTCAATGCGGTCATTCGTTTTACAATCGCCTGATTATCGAGCTCATTTCCTTTGAAAGCCTTTGATCCATTGGCCATATACAACTCCCGCCGTAATTCACGATTTTCGGCATACTTCATAACCGGACCAAAGACCGGCATTGTTATATCAACCAACCATCCGTCCAATCCACGGGCTTTGGCCTTGGCCGCCATGCCCTGCAGCAATCCTTCCGGAATGCCTTTTAGCTGTTCCTTATCGGTAATATGTTTTGTATAGAGATTGGTCTCCTTTAAAACATTGTCACCAAACCTGAGCGACAGCATCGATAACTCGGTACTGATCTCTCTGTAGCGCTCTTTTTCCGCTTCCGAAAGATTTGCACCCCGGCGCACAAACTGCTGATAAGTGTTGTTCAGTAGCATCTGCTGCTCCGAATTGAGCGATCTGTTTGATGTGCTTTCGAAAACTGCCTTAACCTTCGAAAATAGCACCGGATTGAGCGATATATCGTTCTGATATTTTGACAAAAGAGGTGCTGCCTCCTGAGCTATTTTCTGCAGTTCTTCATTGGTTTCGGCACTTTGAAGATTATAAAATATACCATTAATTCGACTTAAGCTTTTGCCGGCAGCCTCAAGGGCTTCTATTGTATTTTCAAAATCGGGCGGAGCAGGATTTTCGGTAATATGGTCAATCTCCCTTCTCCCCTCTTCCATTGCAGCTAAAAGGGTAGGCAGGAAATGCTGGTGTTCAATTTTTGAAAAAGGAGCCGTTCCGTATGGCGTTTCAAAGGGTTTTAACAAGGGATTATTCTCTGCTTGCATAGTTGTGCTGATTATAATTAAACAGATTCCGGTAATGATGAACTTTAACATGAATCAAATTTTCAGGTTTATACAATGGTTTTGAGCTGGTTGCTTTTTTAAGCGGTTATTAAAAATTCGCGCTAATATAGCGGAATCCTTTCTATTCCGTTACGTCACAGCCAAGCTTTCCCAAAACCAGGCAGATCATCTTTTACCTGAGTGGCGGGGACTCTTCTTTTTTTCGACCGACCAGCCAAATTTTCCAATACGCTGGCCCAGCCCAAAATAGTGCCCGTGATTATACACCAATGGCAAAGCTCGAGCAAGATCAAATGCACCCTGTTCATCAATATAACTGCTGTCGACCGTTACGTTAACAACCTCGGCAATAAACATGTCGTGTGTCCCTAACGGAATTACCTGTTTAACTACACACTCAATGTTTACCGGTGACTCAGCTATACCCGGAGCTTTAACCAGTTTCGATGTCTGCGGGCTGAGGCCCATCTCTTTCCACTTGTTGTATTTACTTCCCGGCCGGCATCCACACCAGTCGGTTGCCCGGGCCAACTGCTCAGTGGTTAAATTGATTACAAACTCCCCGGTACGCCGAATAATTGGATAGGAGGTTCTGCCCTGCCTTACTGAAATGTAGCACATTGGAGGATCGCTGCATATGGTTCCTGTCCACGATATGGTAATGATGTTGTACTCATCGGGGTGCTCACCGCAACTAACCATCACAGCTGGTAACGGATACACCATGGTACCCGGCTTAAAATCAACCTTCTTAAGTTCCATTCTTCAATTTCATTGACTGTTTTTTCCGATTCCTGCGCTAAAGATAATCCACACCTGCGAATCTGCAGGATTTCCATTAATCGATAACTGCATCGGAATATAGATCTGTTCAGTAATGATATACCTATGGAAAAGTGAGAATCCGGCATGCACCACTGAAAAACGGTCGCTGTAAAATCCCCTTGCCGGCGTAAATCCCATCGATATCTTGGCATCAAAACCCGACATACTCCAGGGATATCCAAATTCAACATAAGTTGAGTACATGGCTTTCCCCGTATTTGTGTCTCTATCGCCATACAGAAAGGTTCCCCACATAAAATGAAACGGAACCGACTCGCTGCCGTTGTAATTGAGTGCCAATTCTCCCGAATGGCGATTGCCCTCCGGTGTAAAATCGAAATATCGGTTGTTGACACCCATAACCGGATTATAGTAGTCGAAAAAGACTATTTCAAAATTCCCTAATGAATATGATGGGATTATATCGATCTCTGTGTAGCTGTCATTCAGAGTATAGGCAGACCACAAATTAAGACTCCACTTCCCTTTCGAAAAAGTTACCTGTGGCTCAATGGCAGGCATATCGCCAAAAACAAAACCTCTCCAATAGTGCCGGCTGAAGAGATCTGCCTGCATATTAATTTGCAGGTCGTGCTGTGCTCTGGCCGCAACGCTCACCAGCACAAGCAACATAAACAAGGCTTTTCTCATGCAACCTCCCTTTTCAACAAATCTATGCCTTAACAAAGACTCCTGAAAGGATATTTATCACCCATTGCGGATGCAGTAAAACAGGCTTCTTATTAACGAGCCCCTTTAACTTTCATTTCGATGGAATACAAGTATTGTGAAGCAGTAATAAAAAGAGTCTTGTGCCGAGGCCCACCAAAGCAGACATTTGCAGTCCAGTTTGCTTCAACCGGAATGTGTTCAATCTGCTTACCCCTCTTATCAAACACAGTAACACCCCGCCCGGTTAGGTACACGTTACCTTTCGCATCAATGGTCATTCCATCTGACCCCATTTCGGCGAAGAGTTTTCGGTCTTGTAGCATTCCATCGGCAGCAATGGTATAGCGATAGGTTTTCCTATCCCCGATGTCAGCAACATAAAGATATTTGCCATCGGGTGTACCCACAATCCCGTTGGGCTTAACCAATTGGCGGTCAACCTGGATTACCTGCCCGCGGTCGGGAGTTATGTAGTAAAGATGTTCCCCATCCTGTTGCATTTCCGGATCACGGGTCCAATAGGGTCTTTTGTACAAAGGATCGGTAAAATAGATTCCCCCCCGGGGGTCAATCCACAAATCGTTGGGCCCGTTAAGCTTATGGCCGTTAAATCCGGATAGCAGAACCGTTGCATTTCCATCCATATCAATGCTCCATAATTCATTGTTCTCGTCGGAACACGATAGAAGATTGCCACTATCGTCAAAATATAAACCATTGGCCCGGCCCCCCGCATTGTGAAAGGTTGAGAGTTGCCCATCGACCGACCAAATTAATATTTTGTTGTTGGGTTGATCCGTGAAATAAACATTTCCTGCTTTGTCTGCAGCCGGACCTTCGGTAAAGCCAAATCCATCGGCCAGTAAAATAAGCTTCGCCCCTTTGGCAAGAATAGGTGAAGTGGCAAACGAATTGCTGCTCACAGCCAAAAAGAATAAAATAAGCAAGCGATGAAATCCAACTCTTATCATTGCAGTAAAATTTGTAATTCTTGTCAAAATACAAAATTTTAGGCAATTAGCGATCAACCACCTTTTGTTGGAAAGCTCTTGCGCCTGGTACTCATTAAACTCCAGACAAATTTTTACTTAAATGGACCCAAGTTGAATGCCCAGATATACCATGCGTGGCAGAGAAGGACCATACATATACCCGGGATCCCTTTCAATGCCGATATCAAAATCCTTCTGATAACTATTGAACAGGTTTTTTACACCTCCGTTAACTTGAAACTCCAGATGTGGTGTAAGCTTAATGCGATAAGCCAATTTAACCCCGGTATCTAAAAAGGAGCGGGTTGTATTCAGCCGGCCCTCTTCAGGCTTATCTAAACGAGGTCCAAAATAAGGTACCAGCATTGGCCCGGTATAGCTGGATGTAACAGAGAGATCGAGGCTCTTTGACAGTTGTCGGTTAAGTGTTAGGTAGCCATAACTGTCGGGTGTGCGAAAGAATCGGCGCTCATCAAACTCCTGGGGTTCCTGGAACCTGCTTTTCTGAAAAGTAAATCCACTCTGCCATTGAAATTTACGCGATAATGCAGCATTGAATTCAAAATTTATCCCCATAACAGTAGCGCCCTCCTCAGCATTCATGCGGGTATAAACCACCACTCCTTCATCATTGGGCTGGCCATATTCATTGGCAAACGGGTTATGCAGACGGGTAACAAATCCCTCTACAAGAAATTGATATTGAGAATAGAACGTCTCGTGACTGTAATTAAGCGATAACGTATAGCTGTTAGAGGTTTCCTGTCTGAGATTTGGGTCATTGCGGTGAATAACCTGCCGCGCACCAGACGTTTCAATGTGAAGATCTTCGTCAAAAATTTGAGGAGCTCTAAAACCACGGGCAAAGGCCGATCGCAACTGAAGGTTCTCTGCTACATGATAGAGCAGGCTAAGCCGCGGACTAATTACATTGCCCGAAAGGGCTCCATCCGTTCGGAGTAAGTCGCTAATTTCATATCGATCCAGACGTGCCCCCAAAGTAAGCATTACCGGAGAAAAATTCCATTCCGTCTGCGAAAAAAGCGCAATGGTCTTCATCAGCTGATCGGCAACTGTAGTAAGCTCAGTAAAACGGTTGTTTTCATCGTCGAAATAGGGAGGCTTTCCATCCTGTAAATGATTGTAACTATATTCCAGGCCAGAGGTAATCTCTGCCGGAGCCATGAGTAACTGCGCTACGTTATAGGTGTATTGAATGCCCGAAGAGAAGGAAATATCGTCGGTCTGACCATAAGCCGAAGGGTCCTGGTTGGCGCCATAATAGGATCCGCGGTCAACTCCAACAGCCGACAACCAAACCGAGAATTTATCAGCCTCTCTGTATAGTTGATCGAATTGAATCGATCCGGAGTGGATACGATGGCTTGTGCTTTCGGCAATATCGGCTTCATGTAAGGGCAAGTCAAATTGGCTGCCTCCTCTGCGGTATTCGTAAATCCTGAAATAGTCGGCCGAAATTTTTCCCCTGCTGCCTGTCCGGTGGAAGACTCTTGCCCCTGTCGTAATATTCTCAATCGAAGAAAGCTCCGAGAAGCCATCTCCATTGGCATCGTATGAATACGCTCACGACCAAATCCATAAATACTTAAGCCACTTAGATTGTTTTTTGACACTATTGCGCCATTCAACCTTACATTATAATCGGGGCTTTGGGGACTAAAAGTCCGGTCGAAATCCATACCCCCATAAGTAGCAGCTGCGCTAAAACTGTTATAAATCGGATCTTTTGTGATAAGATTAATGGTTCCGGCAATGGCATTGCTTCCAAACATCGCCGAACCGCCCCCTCTGATTACCTCTACCCGCTCAATCATATTTACCGGTATCAGCTCCAGACCATACACCCCAGCCAGGCCGCTGAATACAGATCTCGAATTGATTAATATCTGTGCATAGGGCCCCTCGAGACCATTCATCCGAACCTGTGAAAAACCACAATTTTGGCAGTTGTTCTCCATGCGAACACCCGGCGTAAAGTTTAGTCCTTCGCTTAGCGTCACACTCTGCATTCTGTCGAACATATGAGGTTGAATGCTGTTAACAACTGAGCTGGCATCTCTTCTCCTCCGTTCATTGCGGTTTGCCGAAATTACTACCTGCTCCAGTCCAATATTATCGTATGCCATTTCAACCAGAAGCTCAGCCGATCCTTCGGTATGAACCTCCACTTCAACTATGGCAGACCGGTATCCAACAGCCGAAACAACCAGTTCATACTTTCCGGCTGTGAGGTTATTCACTTTAAAATCGCCCAAAGCATCAGCAGCAACTCCCCTGGTGGTTCCTTTTATGCAGATAGTGGCAAAAGGAACTTCTCCTCCGGCAGAAACCACCTTCCCCAACACCGAAAAGTTGTCTGATAAGCGAGAATTGGCATCATGGGCTGCAACCGCATGGTAAATAAACAGAAGTGACAGAAAGAAAAATCTGGCCATGCTGATTGGTTTTTTTGTACAAAACAAAAATACATCAGGGCTTAAATCCCTGAAATACCAATTTGTAGGGATATTAACTGAAAACTTCGGCCAGGACAGCCATCGATTTCAGACTAGCCAGATTGTTAAAGTGCAGATGATAATACTGTAATATTTTTTGAAGCAACTGATTTCTGTCGGAACGGGGTATCTTCAATGTCGATAGCTCCATCAGTCCGGTTTGTAATACCCTCAACAGAAGTGCAGTGTTTGCCGGAGTCAGGCTATGTGGGTGCGATGGCTCATAATCTACCTCCAAACCCTTTTCCAGGTCAAACCAATGGGCGGCCGGAGCCTGTATCTCCGGTCTTATTCCCAAATAATCGGTGAGCTGAACCAGAAGCCAGAGATGAAACTGATGACTGCCAGTCTGCATCAGATCAAAATAGAGCAGAGAGGTTTCGAGAAATTCATACAGCTCAGGGTTGCTTTCGGCCTCTACCAGCAATCTACTGAGCACTTCGGCAATAAATATGGCCTGGGTAGTTTTGACCATATCAAAAGGCAGCGTAGAATAGGGAGAATATCCCCTCAGCTCTTTAATTCGGTTTACCTCCCTGCCGGGTTTGTAATGGATGTCAAGATCAAGCAAAAACAGAGGCTGTAACTGCGAAAGCTTGCTGTGTGCCCTTTGGCCCCGGGGTGCATTTACTATTAATGACTGGCGGCCCGATGTAAGGGTATAAACATGCACTATAAGGCTGCTCTCGCCATATTTCAGAGTATGGAGCACTATCCCTTTGGTCTTCTCGAGCACTATACAGCCGCTTTAATGTATAAACAACAGTTTCGTCATTCGACTGTTTTCACCTGAGGCATCGGCCGCAAAAACAAGGTATACCCCTGTACTTACACGCCTGCCATTGAAATTTCGTCCATCCCACTCTACCCTGTTACCAGTTGAGCGAGCCTTATGCACAAGATTGCCGGCCACATCGGTTATTCGCACATCTGAATCTTTCATAAGTCCCGTTATTATAACACTCCCGTGATAGTCTTCACGGACCGGATTGGGATAGACATACATGGCTTCGAACCCTTTCTCCCCAACCGGTGCATCGCCCTGATAGGATGTGAGCCCCTGGTCGGTCCCTATATAAATTCTTGCGGTACGGCTATCCATGGCCAGCGAGGTAATCGAATTGGACAGCAGCGGACTATTCTCGGCCGTAAAATGCAGCAACTCCCTGTCGCCCCGCTCTGTAACCAGAAACAACCCCTGACTTTTTGTCCCTAACCATTTTCTATTGGCTCCATCTACAAGTATTGAGGTAATGGTCTCTGTTTCAAGTAAAGGGCGGTAGTTCCCGTCTCCAAGATTGAGACTTGGCTGGTATGCATAAAAAGTATCTTCACTCCATATTCTGGATGGATTCCCGAAAACAGCTACCCCTTTTGAAGTTCCAACCCAAATATCACCATTCAAATCCTCGGCAATCGAGTATACATCGTTCATCCGGTTAACAATCTCAACCTGGCCGTTGTTAAAATAGGAGGTAACAGGTAAATGCCGTTTCTGCGAAGGATCTTTTCCTACCACATAAAGATCGCGGCCCCGGGGCAATACAATCCATTTATCGCTTCGGCCGCTTACCAGCAACTGTCCAATGGTATACTGGAATCCTTCGAAACCGCTGAGTTGAACCGATTCCCAACCCTTTCCTGGCGAGTAAGCATGCAATCCTTTCCCCGACTGAGAATTGGTTAACCAAAGGCGATTCTCACCATCGAAGGCCATACCTCCAATACGGGTATATGGTTCATTGGGCTGAGCAGGCAGTGCCGACTCGAGGGGCGAATTCAGGTTATTATGCCGGGTGAGCAACTTGCCATCTTTGAACTCAAGCAACCCCCCTCCCCAACTGGCCACAAATACATGATCGCGATCGGTTGGATGAACCGCCACCTGCACAATATCATAAAACCCTTCCAGTTCGGGGATTGCTTTTGAATCGAACGACTTCCACTGTCCTTCCTCGAACTGATGAAAAACGGGAGATCTGAATTGATTGTTCCAGGGATCGGTGCGCCCACCCGATGCCACCCAAAGTCGATTGCCCTCAAAATTGAGCGCAAAGGCATAGTTGTCCGACGGGCCCTCCGGTCTGTTCCTTTGAAATGCCTGCTGCGTAATACCAATAAGCCCTTCGCGAAAATCTGCAACCCAAATAGTGCCATCACTGCCAATCGATGCAGACCTGGAGTCAATTCCCGTAATGCGGTCGCTTTCAAGGACGTAGTCAATGATATGGCCTACCCGCTGAAAACTGCGGCTAAAAATTCGAACTTCCGATCTCCCCGTAACCGTAAGGTAATCGGCACCAGACTGTAAATCATTTACAAATCCAACTTCCTGAAGGACACGCTGCCAATTTCCGTTGCGGAGCGCATACAACTCATCGCCATCCCATGTGCCGCGGGTATATACCGATATCAATTCTCCGTTGAAGCGGCGAATGTGACTGAACTTACCGTTCGAACGGGGATGGGAGACGTCGCGCGTCCAGTTGCGGTAATCGAGAAGGTTAACCCCTGCGACAGGTGCACTGTAGATACCTGAAGCAGTGGCTGCATATAGATAATTTCCATCCGTTTCAATATCGAAAACCGGAAGCTGTGTCCCGTTTTCACCGATAATGTATGTATCACGAATCTCATTTCGGTTAAGATTAACGACCACGATGCCAAAACCAGTCGACAGGTATGCCTCGGCGCCAAAAATGGAGATTCGGTTAATCGTCTTATCGCCCGACATTAATTTCCGTTGAAGATCTGCCAAATTAACTACCCGTTCAGGATATACCAGATCAATATTGCTGTTGCGATACGCCACAACCAAAACTCCGCGATCCGCATTGTAAGAAAAAGTTTGTATTGCAACATCAGAGAGCCCTGCCCGACGTGAAAGTTTAATCAACGAGTTATCCTCGAGGTCGCGATAGAATATACCCCCGGCAGTTGCACAAAAAACTTTCTGGCCGGCAGCCTCAACCCGAAAGGCATTGGCAAACGACAAATGGTCTTCCCATTCACCTGTTCTTTGCTGGGGAAAGACCTGCACTGCATGCAAAAGAAGCGCAGCTATTAAGATTAGTTTTTGCATCATATCAGCCTGTCTACCGATCTTTGTTCAATGAAAGGAGATGCTCCGCCAAAAGCGATGTAGCCCGTGCACGGTGACTGTATCTGTTTTTTTCATCTACACTCATTTCGGCAAAAGTGACCCCAAGCTCCTCAGGCTCGAATACCGGGTCGTAACCAAACCCTTCATTTCCACGGGGAGCCCGGGTAATATTGCCTTCCACAATTCCTTCAAACTGAGTCTCCTTGCCGCCTATTACCAAAGAGATTACTGTTCTGAAACGAGCCCTGCGGTCGTTTATTTCATTCATTAATGACAAAACCTTGGCTGAGTTTGCAGAAGCATCTCTCTCCGGGCCGGCAAAACGGGCCGAATAGACACCGGGAGAGCCATTCAATGCATTAACCTCCAGACCTGTGTCGTCGGCAAAACAGTTATAACCATAGCGATTGTAAAGGTACCACGCTTTTTGAGAGGCATTACCTTCAAGTGTATCCATTTCTTCGGGTAACTCCTCGGTACAACCAATCTCCTCGAGGGTGAGCAATGCAATCTTGTCTCCCAACAATCGCCCTATTTCAAAAATCTTGTGCGGATTGTTGGAGGCAATTACCAGATTCATACCTTAAAGATTCAGTGTTTTACAGTCGCATAATGGTTCAGGCAGGATTAGTCGCAGGCGCAGTGGTTTATGCAGTCAATAACCTGCATGAGAAGGGTGTTCTTTACAAAGTAAAAGGTGTTTTTACCTTCCCTTTTACTGCACAGTACTCCCTTGTCTTTCAATATTCCTAAATGATGAGAAGTAGCAGACTGCTCCAGACCCAATAGCTCATGAATTTCGGTGACCGTTAGCTTCTTCTCTCCTTCTAGAAGTTTAATGATGGCTATGCGCATTGGGTGTGCCATAGCCTTAAGCATGCTGGCTGCCTGTTCCAGTCTTTCAATTTCAAGCAATTTTGAATCCGCCATGGGTCTTTATTAAGTATACAAATATATAACTATTTAGGGCTGAATGTCACAATACCGGGTGGATAGAATATCTTCCAATATAAATTCCCGTACAATGAGTCCTTCCGGAAAGCGAAAGTATGTTTTGACTCGTTTTGCGTAACTTCGCATTTTTGCGACAATATGTCAAATGTATCACTCTCTTTGCTCGAATGGTTTTTTATTTTGACATCGGCTATGCTGGTGGGGATGTCAAAAGTTGGAGTCCCGGGAGTTTCCATGATAGTAGTTCCAACACTTGCTTTTATTTTTGGGGGCAAACCCTCGACCGGGGTTCTGTTGCCAATGCTTATTATGGCCGATATTTTCGGCGTTGGTTATTATCACCGCCATGCCAACAAAATTCATCTCATACGAACACTCCCATGGGCTATGATGGGCTTAATTATAGGGCTATGGGTAGGCGATAGAGTCGATGATACCTGGTTTACCCGAATAATTGCCCTGCTGGTCTTCTTAAGTCTGGGTATTATGCTGCTGCGCAACAACAAAGACAGTAAGCTTTCCCATACTTTTTGGTTCGCACCGGTACTGGGAATTACCGGAGGTTTTGCAACTATGATGGGCAATGTTGCCGGCCCAGTCTTTGCCGTATACCTTCTGGCCTTAAATCTTTCGAAGCACCACTTCATTGGTACAACCGCCTGGTTTTTCTTAATTATTAACCTTATCAAATTTCCCTTGCAGATGTTAGTCTGGAACAACATTACAGCAAACTCCCTGCTCCTTAATCTAATCGCCCTGCCAGCCATTGCTGCCGGAGCCTTTGCGGGAATCTGGCTGGTAAAACGAATCCCGGAACAAACCTTCAGGGTTTTTGTTATGTCAGTCACTGCCCTGTCGGCACTCTTATTGCTAATATAATTTTCATGAAAAAACTTACATCACTCATACCGACCCACGAAGTAAAGAAAGCCCTGGACATAGGTACTGGAAGTGGCGATTTTATCGAATTGCTTCAATCTATTTTTCCCCATTCTCATTTTACCGGGGTCGATCCCGATGAAGCAGCCATATCAGCAGCCCGGGAAAGATTTTCATCAAAATCATGCACGTTTGCCCAGATGCATGCACACGCACTAGGCTTCAGCGATCACTCCTTCGATCTCAGCACCTTGTCCAATGCCCTGCACCATCTTGAAGATCCTTCAGCAGCCATCGCAGAAATGAAAAGGGTAACCCGCCCTGATGGGTGGATAATCATCTCTGAGTTACGTTCCGACGGTTTAAATCCAGCACAGGAGAACCACAAGCTTTTCCATCACCACCGAAGCGCCATCGACCGTCTGAATGGAATCTACCATCACGAAACCTATAGTGGTCAGGAAATACTCGAGATGCTAAGTATAGAGGGATTAACACCTGAGTTTCAGTTTGAATACCTTCGTCAACCCATTGCTGATACTTCTCAGGAGCAGATAGAACGGTTCGTAAAGATGATGCAGAACAATCTGCAAAGAGTTGCAGATACCCCTTACTTTGATGCATTGGCAAAGGTGTTGCCCGAATTTGAGCAGAGAGCAAATACATGGGGAATTCAGGCCGCAACCAATCTGGTATTGGGATTTCGGGTCAATTAAAGGAAGTTGTCCTGATTAGCTGTTCCGAAGAGCCTCTGCACCGCCTGTAATTTCGAGAATCTCTTTGGTAATTGACGCCTGACGCGCTTTATTGTATACAAGCGAAAGATCGCCTATAAGCACAGTCGCATTGTCAGTAGCCATGTGCATGGAGGTCATTCTGGCTCCGTGCTCTGCAGCATGCGAATCGAGCAATGCACGATAAAATTCGACTTTGAGTATTTTGGGAATCAATGCCTGAATAATCTCTCTTCTGGTCGGTTCATACAACATTAAATCATCGGATTCCTTCCCTGTCTCTTTTATATCCAATTGTATGGGCAGAAGTTGCCTCGACACAGGCATCTGAACAACGGCATTAACAAACTCGTTGTATACCAACTCAACACGATCGTATTGAAAAGAAGCGTATTGCGCCATAATTTCAGCAACAACCTTTTCAGCCTTGTCGTAATCGAGTTCGTGCCAAATATCGTTGTTGTTTACCATCTGTGAATAACCCAACGACCGCAACAACCTTTCGGTCTGCTTACCAATGGCCAGTATATCGACCATTCCAGCTGCATGCTGATTTGCATATTTGGTAGCAATGAGTATTTCCGTCTGCTTGGCTATGTTCATATTGAACCCCCCACAGAGGCCCCTGTTCGAAGAGATTACTACCAGAAGTACACGTTTAACCTCACGGGGAGCGCACCAGTCAGATCCACTAAGACATTCTGAGGAGCGCGCAATATCCGAAAGAATCTGATAGAGTTTAGACGCATAGGGCCTGAAATGAATGATAGCATCCTGCGCCCGCTTGAGCTTAGCTGCCGATACCATTTTCATAGCACTGGTAACCTGCCGGGTGGTCTTTATCGAGGATATCCTGGTTCGAATCTCTTTTAAGCCTGCCATCGCTTCCTTTGATCTTTTTTTCTTAGCCCTTATACTGGCTCAACTGTAACAAACCTGTTGCCTACTTCGCCCGCAGCTGCACGCATCGACAGCTCATCGTCTGAGGTAAGAATTCCGTTGCTCAGATTTTCGAGCACCCGGGGATATTGCAATTCCAGCAGTTCTAAATACTCATGCTCAAATTGCTTAATCTTATTTAATGGAACGTTCCGCAGTAATTCCATTACTCCGCAATAAATTACGGCAATCATATGATCCAGTCGATAGGGGCGATACTGCATCTGCTTGAGAATCTCCATGTTTTTTCGCCCTTTGTCGAGCACGCGCAATGTGGCAGCATCGAGATCCGATCCAAATTTTGCAAAGGCTTCCAACTCCCTGAATTGCGCCTGATCGAGCTTTAGGGTCCCTGCAATCTTCTTCATTGCTTTAACCTGTGCAGACCCCCCTACCCTTGAAACCGAAATTCCCACATTGATAGCAGGTCTAACCCCGGCATTAAACAGATTCGATTCCAAAAATATCTGTCCGTCGGTAATCGAGATAACGTTGGTAGGAATATAGGCCGAAACATCACCCGCCTGAGTTTCAATAATTGGCAGAGCTGTTAAAGAACCGCCCCCTTTAACCCTATTCTTCAAACTGGGTGGAAGGTCATTCATTTGAGCCGCAACTTCATCCGACTCAATGATTTTGGCTGCACGTTCCAGAAGGCGGGAGTGAAGGTAGAATACATCACCGGGATAGGCTTCCCTGCCGGGCGGACGACGCAGAAGCAATGATACTTCGCGATACGAAACAGCCTGTTTTGATAAATCATCAAAAATAATCAGAGCATCTCTGCCGGTATCGCGGAAATACTCACCAATAGCGGCACCTGCATATGGAGCATAAAACTGCTGCGCAGCCGGATCGGCGGCTGTTGCCATTACAATTGTGGTATAGTCCATGGCGCCAAATTTCGCCAGAGTAGAAGCTATATTCGCAACCGTGGAGCCTTTCTGTCCGATGGCTACATAAATACAGTAAACCGGCTTACCTGCTTCAAAGGCACTCCTTTGGTTGATAATGGTATCAATGGCAATGGCGGTTTTACCGGTTTGTCTGTCACCGATAATCAACTCCCGCTGCCCCTTTCCAATAGGAATCATGGCGTCAATTGCTTTGATTCCGGTCTGAAGCGGTTGCTTTACCGGTTGCCGGAAGATAACACCCGGGGCTTTACGTTCCAGGGGCATCTCAAAAAGCTCTCCGGCAATGGGCCCCAAGTTGTCCAGGGGTTCTCCAAGGGTATTAATGACCCTTCCAACAAGTTTTTCACCTACCATTATGGAAGCCGTCCTGCGGGTACGTTTTACCGTGTCTCCCTCTTTTACTCGCTCTGAAGAACCAAGAAGTACCACCCCGACATTGTCCTGTTCAAGGTTAAGCACTATTCCCTGAATGCCGCTGTCGAACAGCACCATCTCATTAGAACCAACATCAGAAAGGCCATGAATACGGGCAATTCCATCACCCACCTGCAATACGGTTCCAACCTCGTCGAGCTCCGACTTGCTTTTAAACTGTTCTAACTGCTGTCTGAGAATCTCAGAAACTTCTGCCGGTTTAATATCCGCCATACATTAATCCTGTTTGTTTAGATAGCTATTTTGTTGTAATAACGACTCTTTAATCTTACTCAGTTGTCGGGCAATACTGCCATCAAACTGGAGATCTCCCATTCTTAAAATCAGACCCCCTACTATTTCGGGTTTTATCTTGGAGGCAAGCTCTATCCTATCTCCTGTTTTGGCTTCGAGGTATTGCTTAATATTTTCGTAAATGCTTGCAGGCAATTCGCTTGCAGTGGTTACAGTTACCGACCTGATTCCCTCGTATTCTCTCGATAAATCGAGGAAATCGACACAAATACGTGACAAAAAGGACTCCCTGCGATTTTCAGCCAACATCAATACAAAACGGAGGGATAAATCGGATACCTTATTTTCGAACACCGCCATCAAAGCGAGTCGCTTTTCGCTTCTTTTCAGCACACTGCTTTGCAGAAACACGCCGAAATCATCCGAAGATTTACACAACTGCAGAATGGAAAGCATATCCGAGGAAACAATTTCCATCTGCCCCGAATCTCGGGCAGCCAGGAAGAGCGCCTTGGCATAACGAACCGGTATTTTGCTTTCGTTCATGCGTTAATTTAAATTGAGATCCTGAAGCATCAGATCTATAACTTTTTCCTGCTCAGGAGTTGTCGAAATCTTCTCTCTGATAATTTTTTCAGCAATACTCACAGAAAGATCCACTACCTGATGCCTGATTTGCGCGATAGCAGCAAGTTTTTCACGCTCAATGGCATCTCTTGCTTGCTCGATCAATCGTTGAGCATCGAGCAAGGCCTTTTCATTCGCTTCAGCGATAATTTTTTCCTTTAACTCGCGTGCTTCCTTAAGAATCTGATCCTTGTCGCGCTGTGCTTCAGCCCTTATTGCAGCCTGACTGTCCTTTAGCTGACCTATTTCGACTTTTGCCTGTTCGGCAGCTTCCAGTGCATTGCGGATGTTGTTTTCACGCTCGCTCAATGCGTTCAGAATGGGCTTCCAGGCAAATTTCTTAAGAACAACCATTACCAGCGCAAACGCCAGTGTCATCCAAAAAAGAGTACCCGGATCCGGTGATACCAATCCCATAGCAATCTGTTTATATTAAATGCAACTCTACTCTATATACAAAAATGAGGAAAAAACTTCCCAGGTGGCAAAATACTGTCAGGCATTATCTTCGGACATTATCCGTTGCCTGATAAAAAATAGCGCTGGCCGTATTCTCCCATTAAATTTGCACCTCCGCAAGATATGCCGAGGTGCAAATTTTCATGTCTTTTATCCCAGGAAGACCACCAGTGCGCAAACAATCACGGCAAAGAAGGCAACCCCCTCAATCAGTGCTGCAGAGATAATCATAGTTGAACGGATATCGCCACTCGATTCGGGCTGACGTGCAATGGCCTCCATAGCACTTACTCCAATTCTACTAATTCCGAAAGCTGCACCAAATGCTGATAATGCGGCTCCAAAGGCTGCGCTAAACAACCCAAGGGCAATATCGGCAAGAATAACTAAAACTGTCATAACGATTCTATTTAATTGTTAATCTATTTTAATGGTGTTCTGCGGTTGCCATACCAAAGTAGAGCGCCGACAAAAACGTAAATACATAAGCCTGTATAAATGATACCAGTACATCAAGCAGAATGATAAACATGGCAAAACCAACCGAAATCGGACTAACACCATAGCCGGCAATTGGACCGACCATACTGCTGAAAATGAAAATCAAACTTATAAAAACTGTCACAATTAGATGACCCGCCAACATATTCGCAAACAAACGGACCATGAGCACAAATGGCTTCGTAAACATGCCGCTAAACTCGACAAATGGCATCAGTGGAATGGGAAATTTCATCCACCAGGGAACATCGGGATTAAAAATTTCTTTCCAATAATGTTTGTTCCCATTGAGGTTGGTAACAAAAAAAGTAAATAGTGCCAAAACCATGGTTATACTGATATTCCCGGTAACGTTCGCCCCAAAAGGAAAGATTGGTATCAGCCCTAGCAGGTTGTTAATCAGTATAAAAAAGAACAAAGTCAGCAGAAAAGGCATAAAACGGTCGAGGTGCTTTTTGCCTATTGCAGGTAAGGCTACCTCATCGCGAATAAACAGGATAATTGGCTCAACCAAATTGTATAACCCTTTAGGCGCAGCTGCCGCATTTCTTTTGGCAGATCGGGCGAGCGAAAGGAAAATCAGCAAAACAACCAGTGCGCCAACAAACATGCCCGCTACAGTTTTGGTAATCGAGAAATCGTATGGACGATCCAATAAGGTTCCGGTTGAATCCAGTTCAACAATTTTACCCTCGTAAGGTCCCTCCTGTGCAATCGCAAAATTCCGATAACTGTCGCGACCATGATGGAACCTCGACGACCAGAATGCATGAAAGCCACTATGTTTACTATATAGGAGAATGGGCAAAGGAACACTTACATGCGTGTCGCCAAATCCGGTAATGTGCCATTCATAGGCATCCGATACATGGTCTATCACAAACTTTCCGGCATTGAATGGTCCGTCTGATGGGCCACCGGCAGCCGACAGGTTGGGCACAATACCTAAAAATAGCGTTACCACCAGAACCCAGGGCGCGATATGTTGAATTATTGACTTGTTGGTGAGAAACTTCATGCCGGATTGTCCGATTTTTTCAAGGCCCAAATTTATATGTTTTTTACTTGATGAAGTCTGCAATACCATATTTTCTTAAAATGTTTTGCCAACCGTTGGTTTATAGCCCCCGGCTACACAAAACAAGACCGTGCCAAAACAATTTTCAATTCTGCTCTACCATCCCGCAACTTATCGGAAAATCACCGTCTCTTTTCGGTGAGTTCTCTTACCGCAAAGGCAGTATAGACAATATAGAGAACACCAACAACACTTAAAAACAGAGCCAGATTTTCGCGGTTGTACAACAAATAAAGTACAATAATCACAGAATAGAGCATTAAACGCAAAAGCGTCATTACCATATGAATACGGGCAAATCGCGTAAAATTACCAGACCCCAGATAGAGCTGTAAGGCATGGGTTATAAATGTGAATAGGAATACAATTAGAAGAACAACGGGATACACCGGGGCATACATTCCGGGGATAACATACCTGAAAACAACAAAACCAGCCATTGCCAATATAGCGGTCAATACCGACAAACGGTAAAGGAATCTAATCACATTCCCTGCCATTACACTGCTTTTTCATTCAACAGGTTTTCAATAATACCCATCCGACAGGTTCCGGTGAAGATAGCTCCCGGCTCAACCGAAAGTTTTGGGGTATGGATTTCTCCATTTACAACTGCTGTTGCTTTAAGAGAGAGCAACTCCCGTGCGACAATTTTTCCATCAAGCCTTCCGGAAACCTCAACGTTGGAACAATCAATTTCCCCTTTAATCTGCCCGGATGTGCCTATAACCAGGCGCCCCTTGGTGACAATATTTCCCTCCAGGAATCCATCCATGCGGATATCCCCTTCTGCCTCGATATCGCCATTAATTCGGGTTCCATTGCTAATCATATTGATATTTTGCAGGCTGGGGTCTGAGCTGTTTTTCGGATTCGATTTCATTCGGTACATATTATTTAAACAGATGGCAGAAATAAATATTTCAGAGGGCTGAATTCATAAAGCGCATATAAACAAACCTTGCCATTTCTAAAAATCAGAATTTTAAAGAAAATTCGCTCGAAAGTACAAAAAAATCAGCAATCAGGGATTCATACCCGAGTGCCAATGAATTTTCAATTAAGGGTTGCTGGATTTCACATAAGCGGATCCATCATAACTCCACTTTAGGTAAACACTTCCCCATGTAAAACCAGCACCGAATGCAGCCAATATAATGTTATCTCCCTTTTTTAGCTGCGACTCGTAATCGTACAAACACAAAGGAATTGTTGCGGCTGTGGTATTGCCATATTTCTCAATGTTGATCATTACCTGTGCCGGATCGATGCCCATTCTGCGCGCAGTGGCGTCAATGATTCGCATATTTGCCTGATGGGGCACAAGCCATGACAGATTCTCAGAGGTAATTCCGTGCCGTTCCATCATTTCCACAGCAACATCAGCCATCTTTGAAACAGCAAACTTAAATACCGTTTGCCCTTCCTGATAAATAAAGTGCTGATCCTTGTTTACCGTTTCGCAAGAGGCAGGATGTAAAGATCCTCCAGCCTTCATATGCAGATGATGTCGACCCAGACCGTCTACATGGTGAATGTGGTCAATTATTCCTGTATCGTCAACCGATGGTTCCAATAGAACAGCAGTTCCTGCATCCCCGAATAGGGCACAGGTGGTGCGGTCCTTATAATTGGTAACGGCCGACATCATGTCGGCGCCCACTACGATAACCTTCTTGTATCTTCCCGATTCCACAAACTGCGATGCCGTAATCAGAGCAAATATAAACCCCGAGCAGGCCGCATTCAAATCAAAACTCCACCCATTATGAATCCCGGTTTTTTGGGCAATAATATTGGCCGTTGCAGGAAAGGGCATATCGGGCGTAATGGTGGCACATACAAGCAAATCAACCTCATCGGGAGAGGTATTTGTTTTTTTAAGCAGCCGGCGTACCGCTTCAGCCCCAAGATCACTGGTAGCCTTGCCTTTACCAATTTGTATTCTGCGCTCTTTTATCCCTATTCGCTGCATGATCCACTCATCCGTAGTGTCGATCATGGTACTCAGCTCTTCATTGGTAAGTCGATATTCGGGAAGGTATGCATCTATCCCGGTTATAGCTGCTTGTATCTTCTTCATGTAAGCAATTCTTTAGTTTTTACCAAAAAACCATTAGATGTTGCCCAACTTAATTGAAACCCAAAAGTTTACAGCTCCTTTCCATGCCGGGCATGCCACATTAAATGGCTCATTCCTTTTCATCCAATTTCAGGTCGATGAAAAGTTCCGCAAATTAGCACGAATATTTAACGGCTACAAATAAACAGAGCTCAATTAACTATTTTAACGTATTGTAAAACAATTAATTGTAATGTTCTAAAATTTAAAATCCAGGACAAAAAAAAGATCAGAATTTTTTCTGATCTGAATTTGCAATTCCTTTAAACTGCAATCTCTTTCTCTATCACCTGCTTACCTCTGTAGTAGCCGCATTCCGGACAAATGGTGTGGAATTTGGTAGTAGCGCCACAATTGGAACAGGAAGCAAGGGTGGGTGCAACCGCTTTATAGTGGGTTCTGCGCTTATCCCTGCGGGTTTTCGAATGTTTGTGCTTCGGATGTGCCATTGCTATCTGTTTTTAATTATTATTCAACAATTTTTTTAATTCTTTCCATCGTTCGTCTGCCGGCTCAACGTCCGAATCCGACTCATGATGGGTATATCTATCCAACTTTTCGAGCATATCAGGATCACAGCTACTCTCTAATGTTCCTGAAGCCGGATGAACATGCCTTAACGGAATACTTAAAGAGATGTATTCATAAATGACTTGGGCAACATTCAGCTGATGTTCTTCAGGCAAAATCCAAATAACATCATCTCCATCTTCTGAAACTGTCTCCCCAAACTTCACAAACAAATCTGCTTTGTGTGTAATGGGTTGATCATAGGGCTCGAGACACCTGTCGCATATTAACTGAACACTGCCTTCTAAAGCAATGTGCAGCCTCATAAACAAACTTCTCTTCTCCAGAATCAGGACTACATTAACGTTTCCCTGGTCGATTAGACTATTCTCAAAAAGCTCAAAGAACGATTTGTCAATGGTGAACGCATATTCATGCTTGCCCTCTTTTAATCCTTTGAAGGCAATATTGTATAGCGATATCTTACCCATGTCAAAAAAGTGCTGCAAAAGTATTAATTTTTAAGATAATGGCACAAATAAATTCAAAATAATTGGAAATATTCATGTTGGGAGTTCCTTGTTCAGTTGAATCCTAAACGTTGTACCTCGTCTTATTTCGGAGTTTTTAATGAAAATTTTGCCTCTGTGATAGTTCTCAACTATCCGCTTGGCAAGTGAAAGCCCCAGCCCCCATCCCCTTTTCTTGGTCGAAAATCCCGGTCTGAAAATGTTTTTATGCATCGACTTGGGAATACCCTTGCCCGTATCCGTTACATCCAGAATGATCTGCTTTCCCTCTTCAGAGAACACCAACATTATTTCGCCCTGATTGTCCATCGCGTCGATAGCGTTCTTACAAAGATTCTCAATAACCCACGAGAAGAGTGCTTCGTTCAAAGGCACCTCATAGTTGCCATTTTCATCGGCCAAAATTTTAAATACAACCTTGCTCGATGAGCGTTTCTTAAGATAATCAACAGTCTGCTCCACACTGTCGTACAAGTTGGCCCTAATCAGTTCCGGCCTTGATCCGATTTTAGAAAACCGTTCGGTAATTTTTTCGAGACGTTGAATGTCCTTCTCCAATTCTGTAATCAGATCCTCATCTGTTTTCTGCATACGCAACAGCTCAACCCAGGCCATGAGCGATGAGATTGGGGTCCCCAACTGATGGGCGGTCTCCTTAGACATGCCAACCCAAACCTGATTTTGCTCTGCACTTCTTGATGCACTGAACGCCAGATAGGCTACGCCAATAAACAGAAATATCACTACAAGCTGCACAATTGGGAACCACCGCAAATTCCTGAGAAGGTAAGATTCACTGTAGTAAAAATATTGCTTTTCGGATTCTGAAATGAAGATCTCTATAGGCTGATTGCGGGCCCTCATTCTGCTGAGAACCTTTTCGAGTACCTGATCCTTGCGTTGCGGGGCATAACTAATATTGGCATCTATCCTGATTTCACCTTCTTCGGATATTACAATTACCGGAATTGAGTTGTTGTGATCGATAATCATCGCAATCAGCGATAAATATGAATCTTTTAGCTGATCGTCGCTGGCCAGTCTTTGGGTAGCCTCTGCCCAGAGCTCAACTTTTTTTCGCTCCTCTTCAGAAAGTTTTTCGGTTAGCCAGTTCGTATAACCCAAAGAGACCACTCCTATTAGGACTGCCGAAAGGAGCAGCAAGAGTTTCCAACGTCGCTTTTTAAGGTAAATTTCCAAAATCGGAAGGATTAGTATCTATTACACCTTTGAACGGGTAAATCGAATAAAAATTATACCTGCCACCATTTGAGAATTTCATCGGCAATTCCTTCGCTGTCGATTCCACACAGCTTATAAAGCTGATCAATGGTGCCATGCTCAATAAAGTTGTCAGGAACACCCAGTATTCTTAACCGCGACTGATAACCATTGGCGGTTATGAATTCACTTACCGCACTGCCAAAACCTCCGGCAACGGTTCCATCTTCGATGGTAACAACCACTTCAAATCTGGAGCAGATGGAATGAAGCAGCTCCTCGTCGAGCGGTTTAACAAAGCGCATGTCATAGTGTGCCGGGAAGATCCCTTTTCGTGCAAGTTTCTTTAATGCACGTTGTGCATTGACACCAATTTTCCCTATCGTTAAAACGGCTATATTCTCACCATCGGCAAGCATCCTACCCTTGCCAGGAATTATTTTTTCGAATGGCAATCGCCAGTTTACATTGGTGCCACATCCTCTTGGATAGCGAATCGAAAAAGGCCCCATCCCTTCGAGCTGAGCAGTATACATCATATTCCTAAGCTCTATCTCATCCATTGGGGCCGCCACAATCATATTGGGAATACACCGCATATAGGCCAAATCGAACACTCCGTGATGAGTAGGTCCGTCTTCTCCAACCAACCCACCACGGTCGAGGCAAAATACTACCTGAAGATTCTGGGTAGCAACATCATGAATTACCTGATCGTAGGCCCTCTGCATAAAAGTTGAGTAGATGTTGCAAAATGGCACAAGGCCCTGGGTGGCCAGTCCGGCACTAAATGTAACGGCATGCTGCTCTGCAATTCCAACATCGAACGCCCGGTGAGGCATTTTGGCCATCATTAGATTGAGCGAACATCCACTGGGCATCGCAGGAGTTA
Source organism: Prolixibacteraceae bacterium UBA6162 (assembly GCA_002428215.1). The sequence continues at coordinate 7,310 of DIUI01000004.1, read as the reverse complement.
TACCCACAATTTTATCATTCATCTCGGCCAACTCCACAATGGTTTCACCAAAAACATTCTGAAACTTGGGGGCTTTGCCCAAACCACAATCACAACTATATATGTGGCCGGTTTCCTTGTCAAATTTCCCGGGTGCATGAAACTTGGTCTGATTAATCTCGGCAAAAGGAAAACCTTTGCCCTTTTTGGTCATTACATGCAGTAATTTTGGCCCCTTGATCTCTTTTAAATCGGATAATACCTTGGAGAGATACACTACATCATGTCCATCGACAGGACCAAAATACCTGAAATTAAACGCCTCGAACATGTTACTTTCCTGAAGCAGCAGATTTTTGATTGCACCCTCTGTCTTTTGTACCACTCGCCGGGCAAAAGGGCCAAATCCCTTTAGCTTTCCAAGACCTTCCCAGATCTCATCCTTCACTCGGTTGTATGTTTGCGATTTGGCAACATTCAGTAGCGACTGACTAAACCCCCCCACGTTGGGATCAATCGCCATATTGTTATCGTTCAGAATTACCAATACATCTGATTTAAGAAACCCCGCATTGTTCAGCCCCTCAAAGGCCATCCCGCCCGTAAGTGCTCCATCGCCAATAATTGCAACTACTTTGCGGGACTCCCCCTTAAGCGTTGAAGCTACGGCCATTCCCAAAGCTGCCGAAATGGAGGTAGAAGAATGTCCCACGCCGAATGCATCGTAAATGCTCTCCGAACGCTTCGGGAAACCACTCAAACCACCGAGTTTACGATTGGTATGAAAAAGCTCACGTCTTTCGGTAAGAATTTTATGACCATAGGCCTGATGTCCAACATCCCATATCAATTGATCGTAGGGTGTTTGATAGGCATAGTGCAGTGCGACCGTGAGTTCTACAACCCCAAGACTCGCCCCGAAATGACCAGGATTGTTGCTAACTGAATCGATAATAAATTCGCGCAATTCGTTGCAAAGCTGTGGCAGTTGTTCGGGCGACAACTTCCGCACATCTTCAGGTCTCTCTATGGCATTCAGCAAATTGGCCGATGTTTCTTCCATTATTACGGTTTAGGTGGGTAAAGATAATCAATTGACCATTATTCCACGACCATAAATGGCATATGTAAGTTGCCAAACCAACCCTTTTATACGTAAAATGGATACCCCGTCCAACAAATCCAAAACCTTTCGATATAAAATTCCGGTCGCGCCATTGATTAATCTGAGAAACATATTTACCAGTGATTAATCTGGCAAACTTTTTGATTTACATCCAAAAATCAGTTCATTTACACATTTTCTCATCCGAAATTATCTCAGGCATATTTTGCTAAACCAATCCATATAGCTGATGACTATAATTGCAAAATCAACATACATGAAAATAGTACACATTGCCACCATCGTAATTATGGCTGGATTTACAGTATCATGCGTTTCGTCTAAGAAATTCAAGACGCTCGATAACCTATACAATACGGAATCTCAGAATTGGCAACAGCAAAGTCACCAGTTGAATACCCGTATTACCGAATTGACAGCTTCCGAAGCCCGAAATTCAGCTGCCATTGAGGCTTTGAAGAAAGAACTTGATGAACTCCGGTTTGAGCAGGAGATTGTGTCCCGAAACCGGGATATACTTTTGCGCGACAAAACCAACCTGGAATCACAACTTGCCGCTATACAGTCGGGAACCTCTGCCGAAATAGAAGCACTTATGACCGAGCTGCAGCGTGCCCGCGAAGATTTGAACCTGCGCGAAGACCACCTAAAGAATGCGGAGAGATTGCTCGAGGAGCGAAATTCACGGTTAATTGAACTGCAAGATGCCCTTCGCCAGCAGGAGGAAGCGGTTGTAAGACTCAGGCAAACCGTTGCCAATGCACTTACCGGATTTACCAACAACGGACTTTCTGTTTTTGAAAAAAACGGCAAGGTCTATGTGTCCCTCGAAGAGCAGCTGCTGTTTAAATCCGGCCAATGGCAGGTTGACCCACGCGGACAGCAGGCGTTGCGCGATTTGGGATCTGTGCTGGCTCAGAATACTGAGATCAACGTTTTGGTAGAAGGCCACACCGACAATGTTCCGATGCGTAGCAGCAATCAGGTTCGCGACAACTGGGATTTGAGTGTAATGCGCGCTACAGCGGTTGCAAAGGTGTTGCTCGAGAACAAATCCGTCGATCCTGCACGCATAACGGCAGCTGGCAGAAGTGAGTACCTCCCCCTCGATGCAGCCGACAATTCAGCTGCCCGGCAAAAGAACCGTCGTACTGAAATTATTCTTACCCCGCGACTCGACGAGCTGCTGAAACTCATCGAAGGGAATTAACCTGGTGTCGAATTACACTATTTGCGGGTAACTTTTACCTTTTGGGTAGGAGCATGAATTGAATTACGGATTACAAGCTGCTCCTCTACCCTCTCGGCCAAATCGGCAAAAGCTTTTCCGGTAAGCGAGTCAGCATTCATTGCAACCGGCATACCATTATCGCCCCCTTCGCGGATACTCTGCACAAGGGGTATCTGACCAAGTAAAACAAGCCCCATCTGCTCAGCCAGTTGCTTTCCTCCGTCTTTTCCAAAGATGTAGTAGCGATTGTCTGGCAGTTCGGCCGGTGTGAACCACGACATATTTTCTACCAACCCAAGAACCGGCACGTCGATCGATTTGCTTTGAAACATGCTGACTCCTTTAACCACATCGGCAAGAGCCACATCCTGAGGAGTGGTAACAATAACCGCGGCAGTTACCGGAACAGTTTGAACCAAAGTAAGGTGAATATCTGATGTTCCGGGAGGCAGGTCAATAAGCAGGTAGTCGAGCAGTCCCCACTTCCCGTCAGAAATGAGCTGTTTAAGCGCATTCGACGCCATAGGACCTCGCCAGATCAAAGCACTTTCCGGCTCCACAAAAAAACCTATGGAGAGAAATTTTACTCCAAACTTTTCGATGGGGACTATAAGATCTCGCTTGCCCTCAGTAGAATCAGCAGCCGGCCGCATATGCTCCGCACCAAACATTTTTGGTATGGACGGCCCAAAAATATCGGCGTCAATCAACCCAACAGAGGCTCCTGTATTGGCCAGTGCCACAGCAAGATTTACTGCGACGGTTGACTTACCAACCCCCCCCTTACCAGAGGCCACTGCTAAAATATTTCGTACACCGGGCAGAATCGGACGCTGCATATCATGCAGATACTTAACCGCAATATTCCCCTTAATATCAATTTCAGGCCCCAACTCACGGATAAGAGTTGTTTCACAGGCCTCAACCAAAGAGGGTATATTGGGGTCATCAGACCTCTGAAACACCAGCGAAAAGTTAATGGTCTTACCTGCGAGACGGATCTCCTGAACCATCTCAAGCTCCACAATGCTCTCTGAACTACCCGGATATACAACTTTTTTTAACGCTTCGGTTATATTCTTGGGTATAATCATTTTTCTAGGAATTTCACTCATACTTAATCCTTTTATCTGTTATCGCTTTCATTTATACTAAGCTCTGTTGCCGGATTCCAAAATATGTTTTTAAAATCAACAACCCGATCCTCCTTCACCATAACTCCTTCGGCAGCAAGCAGCTCCTCCATAGCAGTCGACGTAGAGAAATGGTGCTTCCCGGTCAACAATCCATTCCGGTTTACAACCCGGTGGGCGGGCACGTAAGTGGCTGTCGAATGAGATGCATTCATGGCCCAGCCAACCATCCGTGCCGATCCGACGAGACCAAGAAAGGTGGCTATGGCTCCATAACTGGTTACCCTGCCTGGAGGCACCTTCCTGACGACCTTATAAACCCTCTCAAAAAAATCTTCCATATCTTCGCTATTGTCGGGCACTCCGGCCAAAACTGCGATAGGCATCCTTTTCAAATTCCCCTTCGGGCTCAAGCCATTCAGGTGGTTTGACTGGGCAGAAGGCCAGGTATTTGATTACAAGTCCCCGATCGACCCATTGCTTTTCGTAGAAAGTCCGTATGCGAAGGGTATCGTTTAAAAACTCAGAGGCATAAAGATTTTCTGTGTCGGCTAAAACTGCAAAGTTATTAAGATTTACAAGAGCCCTCGTATAGGCATACATAAACTGGGAATCGGTCTTGAGATGAACAACTCCTCCGGGTTTGAGAAATGACACATACTGCTTTAAAAAGTAGGAAGAGGTCAGTCGCTTAGCGACCTGTTTCATCTGGGGATCAGGAAAAGTAAGCCAAATTTCGTCGATCTCGCCTTCACCAAAAAAACGCTCAATCCCCTCGATGGAGGTTCTGATAAAGGCCACATTTTTTAGCTGCTTACTAATTGCTTCCTTGGCTCCTGAATGCAGGCGTGATCCTTTGATGTCTACGCCAATACAGTTGATATTGGAATTGTTTGCAGCCATTTGTACCGTATATTCTCCTTTTCCGCATCCCAGCTCCAAAACAATGGGATGTTGGTTCCCAAAAACATCGGAGTGCCATCGCCCACGATGGTCAAACTCTATCCGTTCATTATAAGAATATGGTACCTGAAAAACATTTGCAAAAGTTGCCAGTTCAGCAAATTTGGCCAACTTGTTCTTACCCACTTTTATTATCTTTTCATTATCCCTTCACTTGCAGCCGCCATACACCTCTCTGAGTGTTAAAGATGCCACCTAAATTGGGGAGGTTTCAACCCTGAGGCCCACATGCGAAATCCCCTTAAGAATTGGCGTTCTCATTCCATGTTTAATTTCAAGGGAGTAGGTTCCCTTTTCCGGAAACAAAAGCTGTTGCCTGAATGCAAACCGATTCTCGAAGATTCCCGAAAATCCTTTTCCCAGCCATCGTCCGCGGCTGTCGGCCAGCAAAATTTGCACTGTATCGGTAACTACCTCGCCGGAGGGAGGAACCATGTGAACAAATAGCCAAAGATTGCTGTATGAATAGCTGTTGTCGTTTCTGACTTTGAGCCAAATATTGTACAAAATATTCGGATCATCGATTTCGAAAGTAAAGTGCTGCTTATCTGACTCACTCCAACCCTCAACACCTAACTTCGAATAAGTGTCGGTTACGCCATTGCTGTCGCATCCTGCAAGAAGAACAACCAAAAATATAGTAACCCGGAACAACCGATGCAACATCATGGCATATCCCTCCTGAGCCGGACATTTTTGGGTCCCTTCTTCCTTCGGCGATTATCCCCTTTATCGAAACGGTGCAGACTCTCCTTTCCTGCCATATTCTGAAAGCTTTCTCCTTCGTTTCGTACCGACAATTGCATATCGCCAGCCAGCTTTTCGGGCTTTTTACCGGATCGGTTTAACCTTATAATCTCTTTAACTTTCTGCACTTCAAGAGGTACCATGCTGGCTGCCTCTCCATGAATAGCATACCAGAAGATTCCCGAAAGAATATCTGCCTTCTGAAACTGATAAATCCCTTTTGCAGTTTCAAGAGGCACATTGGTGGGAGGAAAGTCACGCTGGGCATCAAGGTAAGTGTCTACCTCGAAATTAAGACAACACTTTAGCTTGCCGCACTGCCCCGCAAGTTTCTGTGGATTCATAGTAAGATCCTGATATCGGGCAGAATTGGTTGAAACCGAAACAAAATTGGTAATCCAGGTTGAACAACAGATTTCACGGCCACAAGGACCAATTCCCCCTATTCGTCCTGCTTCCTGGCGGGCTCCAATCTGCTTCATTTCGACACGAATGTGAAACTTGTCGGCCAATATTCTAATCAGCTGTCGAAAATCTACCCGCTCGTCGGCTATGTAATAAAAGATCGCTTTGGTTTTGTCTCCCTGATATTCAACATCCCCAATTTTCATATTCAACCCCAGCTCTGCTGCAATTTGACGGGTGCGAATCATGGTGTGATGCTCCTGCAGAATAGCCTCTTTCCACTTTTCGATATCCATAGGTTTTGCCTTTCGGTATACCTTACGGAAATCACCATTAATCATGGTAGGTTTGTGCTTTCGTAATTGCTCCAGCACCAAATCACCGGTAAGAGATACCACCCCAATATCGTGACCCGGACTCGCCTCAACCGCTATGACATCGCCTGGCAGCAGACTCAATCCATTCACATTCCGGTAATAGTCTTTACGGGTGTTTTTAAATCTAACCTCAACAATTTCAAGTGGATTTGCAACATTTACCACATCTGAAAGCCAATTGTGAACATTTAGTTTTCCACAACAACCAACTTTGGGTGAACAAACTCCTCTTTCAATTAATTTCAGGTCATCCATGACACAAATTTACCGGAATCTACCCTAAACAAGGATAGACTGCAAAAATAATAATAAAGTAATGCATAAAATCTGAATTTCAATTTGTATTTTTCACCTGTACATTCATTTTGCTGGTCCCCTTAATAAAGAATTGATTAGGATTTAACCCGGCCCAATACCTTTTAGCAATGGAATGAATCTCATTTGGGGTGCCATAAAAATGAAACGCTGAGACTCCATACTCTGGCAGCAACAATAAGGGTGACTTTTGTTAAGCGCTCTAAGTTGAGGGGGAGGGAGCGTGATAAAAGACCATTGAAATATCTGTAAACCTTTTACCTGATAAATATGAACCGAAGACATTTTTTCAACAAATCCATATTGGGAGGAATCGGTCTTTCAGCATTTGGGACTTCTCTTGCAGCAACTTCCGGGATCAACGCCGGCTCCACCTCTGCTCAATTCAGACTAAAATACGCCCCTTCCCCGGGGATGTTTAGGGAACATGCAGGGGCTGATCCGATCGATCAAATCCGGTTTATTCACGACCAGGGTTTTAGGGCCATTTTCGATAACGGATTTATGGGCAGAGATCCCGAAACACAATCGAAAATGGTAACTGAACTTGCCCGGAGAGGTATGGAGATGGGGCCTTATGTACTTTATGCCGACTTTAGTGTTAAGTCGATGGTTACGCGTGATCCCGAAATCCGGGAAATGCTTAAAAGCAGAATGGACGCAGCTGTTGAATTGGCAAATCGGACCGGAGTTAAGCAAGCATTAGTGGTTCCCGGAAGATACGATGAACGGCTGGCATGGGATTATCAAACTGCCAATGTAATTGATACGATGCGCATGTGTTGTGATATTGTAGCCAAGGCAGGAATTGTGCTCGTAATGGAGCCGCTGAATGCCCGCAGAGATCATCCCGGACTATTTCTCACTACCATTCCGCAGTCCTATATGATTTGCAAAGCAGTTAACCACCCCTCGTGCCGGATTGTAAATGATTTATACCATCAACAAATTACCGAAGGCAATCTTATCCCCAACATAGATCTGGCCTGGGAATACATTGCAGCTTTTCATCTAGGCGACAACCCTGGCCGCAA
>DIUI01000023.1 GCA_002428215.1 Prolixibacteraceae bacterium UBA6162 | reverse complement strand
ATTAAAAAAGAGTGGATATCCTTTAGTCCGGGAGTTGTATCAGCCCTTACGGCCTCAGTTATGGCATTCACCGAACCCGGCGAAAAAGTAATCGTGCAAACACCGGTTTATTTCCCCTTCTTCGAAAGCGTTAGGGGTGTCAAACGGCGGTTGATTGAAAATCCACTGAAACTGGTAGATGGCCGCTACACCTTCGATCTGGAAGACCTTGAGTCGAAAATCGACGAAAAAACCCGGATGCTGATGCTGTGTAATCCCCACAACCCCGGAGGGATGGTTTGGACCAGAAAGGAGCTCTCTGCACTCTCGGCCATTTGCGAACGAAACAATATAATGGTGGTTTCCGATGAAATTCACTCCGACCTGCTGTTCGATCAGCAGATCCACACCCCGTATTCCATGCTTTCGGATGAAGCTGCTAATAATTCGATAGTCTGCATGGCTCCCAGTAAAACCTTCAATCTCGCAGGACTTTCAACCTCGTTTGTAGTTATTCCCAATGCCGAAACTATGCAGCAATATGAAAAACTCATGCGAACCTTGCATGTACACATGGGCAACATACCCGGTATGGTGGCCCTCGAAGCTGCCTATAGTTTGGGCGACCAGTGGCTTTCGGAAATGATGAATTATGTACAGGAAAATTACCGGGAGCTTGAATCCTATTTTTCCGACCATCTTCCCAGAGTCAGGGTGATGCGCCCCGAGGCGACCTATCTCGTGTGGCTCGACTTTCGCGATTATGGCATGAACGACAAAGAGTTAAGCAAGTTTATGGTAGAAAAGGCAAAGGTTGGGCTTAACAATGGAGGCCGGTTTGGCCGACCCGGCGATGGCTTCATGCGCATCAATTTAGGAGCCCCGCGATCGGTTGTTATGGAGGCTGCACGCCGAATTAGCGAGGCATTTGGCCAGCTATGAAGACTTGAAATGGGACTTGGCCCAATCAATGGCTATGCTGGTATCGAGCAGGTTCATGCAGTTGAAATGGCTTTTGGGACAGTTATGAAAACCCAGTTTAGAACAGGGCCGGCAAGACAACCCCTCCACCTGCAAATTGATAGAGGCAGCGTCGGGCAGGTAGGGAGACATGCCAAATTGGGGTACGGTATTGCCCCAAAACAATAGAATTTTTTTTCTGTAGGCAGAAGCTATATGCATCAATCCGGTATCATTGGTCATGACCAATCGGGCCTCCCGCACCAATGTGGCTGCCTCATTAAGTGACGTTTTCCCACAAAGATTCAGCACCTTGGAGCCAACTGCTCCAGCAGTCTCTTCACCGGCCGCCATTTCGGCATGGCCTCCCAAAAGCACAACCGGAAGATCCATATTCCGACAGATGTCGATTACTTTAGATACCGGAAGTCGTTTTGTGAAATAGGTGCCCCCCAGAACAAAAGCTACATACCCATTCTGAAAAACCGGTGGCAGAATATCAAGATCGTATTCCTCATCGGGCGAAATAAAGTAGTCGAGACCCTGCCCGTCGTTGCGCACTCCGAAGGAGTCTAATGTTGCCAAATATCGGTCAACTATATGAACATCAGGCAGCTGATTGTGTTTGAAATTGACATAAAGCCATTTTTGAAGGTTGAGTTTGTTGTATGCGAATGCTTTAGCTTTCAGATAACTCCTGACTTTATTGCTGCGAATGTTTTGATGAAGATCGATAACATAATCGAATTGTTCCTGCTGCAGTGTTAACTTCACATCCGAAACCCGGCCGTTAACAAGGTGCAGTCGGTCGATATATGGATTGGCCGAGAGTACCGATCGGTAAACTGATTTGGTTAGAAAATGGATCTCGGCACCGGGGTATTGCTGCTTCAGGCACCTTACAACAGGGGTTGTAAGAACAATGTCGCCTATTGAGCTTAACCGAATGACCAGGAATTTAACACTCATAAAAATCAGCGTATTTTAACGGCGCGTTGGAAAATCCTAATGGAAAACTCTCCATTATCCCAACGAATTTCGGCCCTCTTTAGTATAGCGACGGAACCGGAATTGAACGTTAACGGGGCAATTCGATCAGGACTACAATTTTTGATCCGCGGTTTTCAACCACACCACTCCCAATTTCGAAAGTACGCTCCCTGCCACCCGGCTCCACCAGTCGCAAGGTACCCTGCTCAAGGGTTGATACAATAGGTGCATGCCGGTTGAGCATAACAAAAGGACCTTTTGTACCGGGTACCTCAACCAAAGAGACCTCTCCGCTAAAGAGCAATTTTTCGGGTGAGACAATTTCAAGAAACATGATATTGGGTTTAGGTTGTACGGAGATCAGTTACCGGCGAGCATCCGCTCCCCTTTTTCAATAGCCTGTTCAATGGTACCAACCAGGTTGAAAGCAGCTTCGGGATATTTATCAACCTCACCGTCAAGGATCATATTAAAGCCTTTTATAATGTCGGCCATTTCGACCAACTCTCCTTTAAGTCCGGTAAATTGTTCTGCCACAAAGAAGGGCTGCGACAAGAATCGCTGCACGCGTCTCGCCCGGTGCACCACCAGCTTGTCCTCTTCAGAGAGTTCATCCATTCCGAGAATGGCAATAATATCCTGCAACTCCTTGTACCGTTGCAAAATCTGAATCACACGCTGCGCACAGTTATAATGCTCCTCGCCGACGATATCGGGTGAAAGAATTCGGGAAGTTGAGTCGAGAGGATCAATAGCAGGATAGATACCCAGCTCCGATATTTTGCGGCTTAATACGGTGGTCGCATCAAGGTGGCTAAAGGTAGTTGCCGGAGCGGGGTCTGTAAGGTCGTCGGCCGGCACATAAACCGCCTGTACCGAAGTAATCGATCCGTGCTTGGTAGAGGTAATGCGCTCCTGCATGTTCCCCATCTCACTCGCCAATGTGGGCTGGTAACCTACTGCTGAAGGCATACGCCCCAACAAAGCCGAAACTTCAGAGCCGGCCTGCGTAAAACGAAATACGTTGTCAACAAAGAATAGAATGTCGCGCCCACCGGAGCCGTCTCCATCACGCAGACTCTCTGCAATGGTTAAGCCAGAAAGGGCTACCCTGGCACGGGCGCCCGGAGGTTCATTCATCTGACCAAAAACAAGAGCCAGTTTTGATTTTTTAAGTTCTTCGCGATCAACCTTCGAAAGATCCCAGCTGCCTTCCTCCATCGATTCCCTGAAGGCATCGCCGTAGTCAACGATTTTGGCTTCAATCATTTCCCTGAGGAGGTCATTTCCTTCGCGGGTACGTTCGCCCACCCCGGCAAATACAGAAAGACCACTGTGTGCCAGGGCGATATTATTGATAAGTTCCTGAATCAATACCGTTTTTCCAACCCCGGCACCTCCAAACAATCCAATTTTTCCACCCTTTGCATAAGGTTCAATCAGGTCGATTACCTTAATTCCGGTGTAAAGCATTTCTGTTTCGGTAATCAAATCCTCGTACTTTGGGGGATCGCCGTGAATCTTGAGGCCGTTTTTCGGGATGGAGTCCAATCCGTCGACCGGATTCCCTATCACATTGAGCAGTCGGCCCAGGGCTGCTTCCCCTTTCGGCATCCGAATGGGGCTGCCGGTTGAGATTACCTCCATCCCCCGTCTGAGACCGTCGGTGGCATCCATGGCTATACAGCGAATGGTATTTTCACCGATGTGCTGCTGACATTCAATGGTTAGGTTACCACCTTCGCGCACCACCTCAAGGGCATCGTATATCGTGGGCATATTGCTGCCGACATTTTCAAAACTCACATCAATCACTGGTCCAATGACCTGAATGATTTTACCGCGTATATCAACCATGATTAAGGTTTATGAACAAATTTTAAATATGGCAGGCAAAATTAAGATAGTTTTCAGAGTTCAGCTCAATTTCGATAAAAAATATTGCCTATGGGTCCTCCTTCCAACCATTTAAAATGATATTTACAACCATCTGAGCAAAAGTTGATTGATAGTATTCTCCTATACAATAAAGTTGTCGGGCAAATGCCCGTGGATATATTTACCTGTACTTCACTTTTTTTTGCACGATGTCTTGGGAGGCTCTGCCAATCCTGCTACTTTTGACCCCCTGAATTGATCAAATAAATTTGAACTATGAGCCAGCTCATCGACAGAACTCCCTCGGCCTATGCCTATCCGCTATTGATTAAGCAACTCTTTGAGGCCCCTATGGCCTATAATTCAGAAGAGTCGATCGTATACCGCAATCAGGTAACGCTTACCTATGCTCAATGGAAGGAGCGGGTTCACCGCTTAGCCGGTGCACTAACCAATTTAGGAATAAAGCCCGGTAATACGGTAGCTTTTATGGATTACGACTCGCACCGCTATCTCGAGGCCTATTATGCAGTACCGATGCTCGGAGCGGTTTTACACACCATCAATGTCAGGTTATCGCCCGAACAGCTGGCCTATACCATTGAACATGCCGAAGATGATGTAATTGTATGCCATTGTGAGTTATTGCCGCTGCTCGATGCCATAAAAGGCAGAATCAGTGATGGTAAAAAATTCATTGTAATCAGTGATGGCCATGAACCCTGCAGCCCCCATTTTGCCTTCGAAGGGGAATATGAAACTCTTCTTTCGGAAGCCAATCCGCATTTCGATTTTCAGGATTTTGATGAAAATAGCCGTGCAACTACCTTTTATACTACCGGCACAACCGGATTGCCTAAAGGAGTCTATTTTTCACACCGGCAGCTGGTATTGCATACCCTAACCTCGACGGCAGCCCTTTCGGCAAACCCGGGGCACGGACGCTTGCACCGGGAATCGGTTTATATGCCCATTACCCCTATGTTCCATGTGCATGCCTGGGGAATACCCTACATTGCTACCTTTCTGGGCATTAAACAGGTCTATCCCGGAAAATATATTCCTTCGGTTCTGCTCGAATTACTCGACAAACACAAGGTCACCTTCAGTCATTGTGTTCCCACCATACTGAACATGCTGCTCAAGGATCCTGCTTCGCAGAAGATCGATTTTTCAGGATGGACCTGTGTGATTGGAGGGGCTGCTCTTCCAAGGGCTTTGGCGCTCGAGGCTATGGAGAGAGGCATCGACGTATTTGGGGGTTACGGCATGTCGGAAACATGCCCCGTGCTCTCGCTTTCACACCTTTCGACCCAAGAACTTGCCCTTCCGGCTGAGCAGCAGGTGGATTTGCGTTGCCGTACCGGAAAACCCATCGGACTGGCACAAATGCGCATTGTAGATGCCCAGGGTCAAAATGTTCCCGCTGACGACAAAACACCCGGAGAGATCATTGTTCGATCGCCATACCTCACGCAAGGATACCTAAAGGACCATCATCACTCCGAAAAATTATGGGAGGGTGGCTGGATGCATACCAACGATGTAGCCTGTATCGACAGTCGGGGGAGCATACGCATAACCGACCGGACCAAAGATGTAATCAAGGTTGGCGGTGAATGGCTCAGCTCTCTTGAGTTAGAAGATGTAATCACAAAACATGAGTCGGTAGCGGAAGTTGCTGTTATTGGCATGCCCGATAACGCCTGGGGAGAAATTCCGCTGGCCATAGTTGTGGTTGCTCAGGGAAAAGTTTTGAACGACCGCGAAATTTTACAACTCGTAAAAAGCAGTGTCGACATGGGTGTGCTTCCCCGTGAGGCAATTACGCTCAAAGTCAGACACGCCGACACAATCGAGAAAACCAGTGTGGGCAAGGTAAATAAGGTGGAGCTTCGTAAAAAACATCTTTAAAGCTTTGTTTCTTGCTTGTTGTGGCTGATCTATTTCGCCCTCAAATATTGTAAGGGCCATTCTGCTGTTTGGGAGAACTCTTTGCTATGCCGCAATCCAAAATAGGGATTGCGCAACAATTCACGACCCAGCATAATCATATCGGCATCGCCCCGATCGAGTATTGCTTCGGCCTGCGCTGGAGTTGTAATCAATCCAACTGCTCCTGTGGCAATCCCGGAATGACGGCGAATATGAGCGGCAAACGGAACCTGATAATCGGGTCCAAATGGAATTTTAGCCCAGGGGACCATGCCCCCCGATGAAGTATCGATCAGATTGACCCCTGCCGCTTTTAGTTTTGCAGCGAGCATAGTTGCTTCAGAAAGATCCCAGCCTCCATCCGCCCAATCGGTTGCCGATATGCGCACAAAGAGCGGCAGTTCAGATGGCCATACTGTTTGCACAGCCGCAACAACCTCGAATAACAGGCGACATCGGTTCTCAAAACTTCCACCGTAACGATCGGTTCGCTGATTGCTCAGGGGTGATAGAAACTCATGGATAAGATAGCCGTGGGCTGCATGTACCTCAACCACCTTATAGCCAGCTTTCAATGCCCGTCTGGCAGCATTTCTGAAGGCATCAATAATCTCCTGAATTCCCGTCTCTGAAAGTTCCACAGGCAACCGGTCAGATTCGTTAAAGCCCAACGGTGATGGTGCAACGCCATTCCATCCACCCTGTTCGAAAGTCAACTGCGCTCCGCCATCCCAGGGCAGCGAACATCCCGCTTTACGTCCCGCATGGGCCAGCTGAATGCCGGGAATGGCACCCTGCCCGGCAACGAAACGGGTAATCTCAGTGAGCTTGGGTACCTGATTATCCTCCCATAACCCGAGATCCCCCGGAGTAATGCGCCCTTCAGGTACCACTGCCGTAGCCTCCTGTATTATCAAACCGGTTCCTCCGGCAGCACGGCTTCCGTAATGGACCAAATGCCAGTCGTTGGCATATCCCTCAATAGCAGAGTATTGGCACATTGGAGACATTGCAATACGGTTGGGAAATGTAATACTTCCGATAGTAAAGGGCGTAAATAGTTTCGACATACATCTACTGTTTTAAAATTGCTAAAACCTATAAATCACGAACGACACCTGAGAAATCGATAGGCGGCAATGAACAGGCTTGATCCGGAACTGCAAACTTAACCCCTTTTTACTTTGAATCTTCCCTTATTGATACAACCTCCTCCATTTAGTGATGGCTTTACCTTTCAATAAGGCATTTTCGAAGTTAAAAACCAAAGCTGGCAAAGATTGGATCAAAAAGTTTGATTTTCAATTAAATGGATATAAAACCCATTTGTAACTTCTTTACGGCCTTCATCTCCTACTGTGGCGGTATATTTGATTGAAATGAAATTATTCAAAAAAAAAGTCAGGAAGTAAACGAGAAACAATTAAAAACAATAATTTAGCGGTACCATCGTTTAAAAAACACAGATTGCTTCCGTAACATTTGGGTCGTCGATCTAAAAATCAATCAATTCGGTGCTTTCTGTTAACGGGAGGGGTTAATTTAACCCCTCCTTTTTTATTATACCGGATTGGGTTAAAAGAAAGCAATTAATTTAATGAAGAACTACTCCGTAAGCCGCTGGTAATAGATATACTCCCAATCGGCATGCTGACCATCGACAGTAAATTTCAAGAAACCCTCTTCTCCATTTGGCGTTGCTCCCCACGAGGGGCGACCGGCAACTGAGCCCCCGGTAATAAAACGGGTTTTGTTTCTGACCTGAATCTCCTCAATCCAGTGTTTGTGCCCCTGTAGAACCAGACGAAGGTTGTGCCCTTCGAAGAGGTCCAAAAACGCTTTGTGGTCCTGATACACCACTTCGGCAACTGGCATCGATTCCCTACGGGGATTGAAATAGTCGTACATAGTAGCCACTGGCACGTGCACCACCACACATAAAGGCTCATCGGGTCCAATGGTCTCCAGTGTATGGAAAATCCATTCTAACTGCTCACTACCAAATTTTGACACCCATCGATATCCTTCTGTGTCGAATCCGTTCAGAACAAAAAAGTGCCAGCCTTTGTGCCGAAAGTGGTAATAATCGTCGCCAAATTGGCGTCTGAACATTCCAAATTTATAATCGGCATGGGTGGAATCGATATCACTTTCGGCATAGATCCCAAAAAGATCGTGGTTCCCAATCGCAGGGTAAACCGGCATATTTAGTCGGGCTACACTCCGCTTATAAAGATCGTATAACGAGTCGGTACGGGCCACATTTCCACGCATAGCATCGAATATAAGATCGCCACCGGTAAGTACAAAATCGGCATTCATTGTAAGGGCGGTATCCACTACAATTTCGAACGATCGCTCTGCTATGCCGGGTCTTAGATGGAGGTCGGTCATAAAGAGGAAAGTAAACGAACCATCACCGTTGGGTTCGGAGGGTCCCTGGCTACAACTCAGCAGCGTAGCAATGATAAGTGTGCCGAACAAAAATTTTTTTAGCATTGGGCAAATTGTTGTACAACTTTGTAAATGAAATGATAAAGTGACCCAAGTTTAGCAATAAATTTGCAATCCCCGCTCCAGCAGTTAATATTCCATCACAAACTGCTAAAATAGGCAAGTCCCAAATTTGCATTATCTTTCTGCCTCAAAATTTGCAGATGATGAAAGTGGTTATTACCGGCTGCAACGGATTCATAGGATCGCTGTTATACGATAGCCTGCACAAGAACTTCGACCTTTACGGGGTGGACATTCCGGGGGTGGGAAGTTTTCCGGCCAACAAAGTTGTCGGTTGGGATGCACTGCATCGGTTACCGGATGCAGATGCCTATATTCATTTGGCCGGCAAAGCGCACGACACCCGAAATACTACTCAAAAGAAAGAGTATTTCGATATTAACCTCGGACTAACACAAACTGTCTTCAAACACTTCCTTGCTACCAACGCAAAGAAATTTATATTTTTCAGCACCGTGAAGGCTGCTGCCGACGCAGTGGAGGGGGATATGCTCACCGAAGAATGGCCGCCAAATCCCGGAACACATTATGGTGCATCGAAACTGGCTGCCGAAGAATACCTTAATTCGACCAACGCTGCGGGAAAGCAACTCTATATTTTGCGCCCCTGTATGATCCATGGCCCCGGCAACAAGGGAAACCTCAACCTGCTCTACCGACTGGTTCGCCATGGAATACCATGGCCTTTGGGTAGCTTCGACAACCAACGCTCATTTGTTGCATCGGGCAATTTGATCTTCACCAT
>DIUI01000098.1 GCA_002428215.1 Prolixibacteraceae bacterium UBA6162 | reverse complement strand
AAATGGGACGACCTCAAAATATTTATTGAATATGGGATGCTTACCGATGAGAAGTTCTATGAACGCTCAGAGGGATTTCTGCTGCTGAAAAATACCGATAGTAAGTATTTTACCATCGAGGAGTACGATGCACTTGTAAAAGAGCATCAAACCGATAAGGACAACAATCTGATTTATCTCTACACCAATCACCCCGATGAGCAGTTTACTTTTGTGGAGGCAGCAAAATCGAAGGGATATGATGTGCTTATCATGGACGATGTGCTTACTACGCCTTTGATTAATAAGCTGGAACAAAAATACAGCGGCAAGCGCTTTGTTCGTGTCGATTCAGACGTGGCCGATCATTTGATCCGCAAAAGCGATAGTGATGGTTCGGATCTTTCGTTTGAAGAAAAACAGAAAATCACACCTCTATTCGAAGCTGTTGTTCCACAGAACGGAGGAGTAAATTACATGGTTGATTTAAAGAGCCTGGGAGAAAATAGTGCTCCTATGGTTATTACCCGCAGCGAGTGGATGCGACGCATGAAAGATATGAGTCAATTCCAGGGGGGCATGAATTTCTATGGCGATCTTCCTGAAAGTCTCAATCTGGTTGTCAACACCGATCATCCTCTGGTTAAAAAGGTATTGGATCAGAAGGATCAGGCGTTGGGAGATACTCTACAAACTTTGAGCAACGAACTGGAAAGTGTACAATCCGACATAGCAAAGCTCCAAGCCGATCAAAAGGAAATGAAAGCTGATGAGGTTCCTTCAGCGGATAAGGAGCGTCTTGAAGCGTTGCAGAAGCAGGTTGCCGAGATGGAAGAATCACGACGTAAATCACTCGCCGATTTTGGAGGTCAAAACCCACTTGCCCGCCAAATGGTTGACCTTGCCCTTTTAGCAAATGGTTTATTAAAGGGCGCCGATTTAGACCGTTTCGTTAAACGAAGTGTGGAACTGATCCAATAAGAAAATGGTGGCTAAAAAAGAGATCCGCACCGGCTATGCCGATGCGGATCTCTTTTTTATATCTGTTTAAGATGTGGGTTTAACCAAGATAAGTTTTGAGCAGCTTACTCCGTGAGGTATGCCTGAGCCGGCGAATGGCCTTCTCTTTAATCTGACGCACCCTTTCGCGTGTAAGTCCGAATCTTTCGCCAATCTCTTCGAGGGTCATTTCCTGACATCCGATGCCAAAAAACAAACGCACGATATCGCTTTCACGTTCGGTAAGTGTTGCAAGAGCACGGTGAATTTCACGCGTTAGCGATTCCATAATCAGGGCCTTGTCGGCATTGGGAGAATCGCTGTTAACCAATACGTCAAGCAGACTATTGTCTTCTCCATCCACAAACGGGGCATCGACTGATACATGGCGACCTGAAACCCTTAGGGTATCAGCAACTTTATCGGCAGGCAGATCGAGAGATTCTGCGAGCTCTTCGGCCGAAGGCCTGCGCTCGTGTTCTTGCTCGAACTTGGAAAAAGCTTTGTTGATTTTATTGAGTGATCCAACCTGATTCAGCGGAAGACGTACAATTCGCGATTGCTCAGCCAATGCTTGCAGGATAGATTGACGTATCCACCATACTGCATAGGAAATAAATTTGAAACCGCGTGTTTCATCAAACTTTTCGGCTGCCTTTATCAATCCAAGGTTTCCCTCATTGATTAAGTCGGGCAGACTAAGTCCTTGATTCTGGTACTGTTTGGCAACAGAAACCACAAATCGAAGATTGGCTCTGGTCAACTTTTCAAGGGCAGATTGATCTCCTTTCTTGATGCGTTGCGCGAGCTCTACTTCTTCTTCTACGGTGATCAATTCTTCCTTGCCAATCTCCTGAAGGTATTTATCTAAAGAGGCACTTTCACGGTTAGTGATTGATTTTGTGATCTTTAGTTGTCTCATATGTTATGCTTAAAAAGTCTGCAAATATAGTACAAATTCCAATAGGGAAGCGAGGAAGAAACCAAGTTAATGCAGGGTTAAATATTTATTAACCCGCGTATAGTCAGTTTACACCAAAAACAAAATAGGCTGTTTCTCCGTTGGGGTAGATTCCTTCAATTAAAACTCCTCCTGTTGCACTTCCAATAATCTGTCTGAACTCATCAACCTCGTTTACCGGTCTTTTGTTCACGTCGGTAATAATAAATCCTTCCCTGACACCTGCATCCTTCAGTTTACCATTACCAATCTTGTTTACCCGCACACCGCGATTGATCCTAAGACGTTGCTTGTCACGATCGGCTACCTTTACCAGCTCGGCTCCCAAAACCTCGTTGCCTCCCCTGATGATTGCCGTATCGCCAAGCTTGTTACGAAGCGTTACGGTAAATAGTTTCTCTGAATTGGATCTTTTTACCAAAATTTTTACATCAACACCCGGACGGTACTGAGATACAGCCTCCTGGAGCTCTGAGCTTGAGTTGACTCTTCGGTTACCAACGGCCACAATAATGTCACCACTGCGTATTCCCGCCTCTTTGGCGGCGCCATTATCCACCACATTGGCGACAAATACCCCTTCGATTTTGTCGAGGTTTTGGCTTTTGGCGATTTCTGCGTCAACTGTCCGTATTTCCACCCCTAATAGTGCACGCTGAACCTGACCGAACTCTTTAAGGTCCTCCACAACTTTTTTCACTATCGTAATGGGAACTGCGAACGAATATCCTGCGAAAGAACCTGTTCTGCTGGCGATAGCCGTATTAATTCCTACCAGTTCTCCTCTTTGGTTTACCAGGGCTCCTCCACTGTTGCCAGGGTTCACAGCAGCATCGGTCTGTATAAACGACTCGATGCTGTAATCGGCGGCATTGATCCCAATGTTCCTGGCTTTTGCACTCACAATTCCGGCGGTAACTGTAGAGGTAAGATTGAATGGATTGCCTACTGCCAGAACCCATTCGCCCAATCGCAGAGCATCAGAATCTCCATAACGAAGCCAGGGTAAGTTAGAAGCTTCTATTTTTAAGACAGCCAGGTCGGTGCTTGGATCAGTGCCGATCAAAGTGGCCTCAAATTCCCTGTTGTCGTTGAGCACAACCACAATGCTTTGGGCATTCTCAATTACATGATTGTTGGTAACAATATAGCCATCGGTGGTAAGAATCACTCCGGAACCAAATCCACGGGCAAGCTGGGGTTCCTGCCTTTGTCCGAAAAATTCAAGCCAGGGATTTCCGCTCGACCATCCACCGCGCATAGCCTGAGTTTTAATGTGTACAACTGCATGCACCGCAATTTCGGCTGAATAGGTCAGATCAGGAAGCCCTCCTTCAGAAGTAATTGGCAGATTGGCATAGCGCATCTGCTGAGTATTCTCGACAGCAATTACCTGTGGTTTTTCAAAGAAACGGGTATAAGCGAAAACGGCCAGCAGGGAACCGGCCAAAACCCAAACAAAAGTAAAGGCATAGATCTTAATATTCTTCATGGCAATATTCCTTTTTGTTTAATTAACAAGTTATTGAGCCTGAGGATAAGCAAAAATGTTGCCATCGGCAACCCGTTTCTGCTATTCAACCTCTCTTTTTGCAAATTTTAACAGCCGGCAGCCTAAATTGTTGCGACAACATTCCAATTATCGGAACGCCCTCTTTCCCGGCGGAAAATTGTACCTTTGCTGCAACCCAACAATCATTCTGTGATGACCTACACGTTTTATAAATATCATGGAGCAGGAAACGACTTCGTTCTTTTCGATAACCGTGATCTTCGGTTTCCGGCTGACAATATTGCCTATGTATCCTGGTTGAGCGACCGACGTTTTGGCATTGGTGCCGATGGATTAATGTTGCTTCAAAATGCTGATGGTTTCGACTTTGAAATGCGCTACTTCAATTCCGACGGACGTGAGGCGAGTATGTGCGGTAATGGTGGCCGTTGTATAGTCTCCTTTGCTGAGAAACTAGGTCTTGTTACCGGGCGAACTGGCTTTATGGCTGTTGATGGGTATCACGAGGCTATTCTGCTCGCCGAAGGCTTGGTCAATCTTAAGATGTCTGACGTGCCGGAGATGGAAGAACAGGCCCGTGAATTTTTTCTCAACACTGGATCTCCCCATTTTGTCCGTTTCGTGGATGCTATCGATGCGGTGGATGTTCTGGCTGAAGGCAGGGCGGTTCGCTACAACGATCGTTTCAGACAGCAGGGTACCAATGTTAATTTTGTTCAGCAGAAGGGCAGCCATTTAACGGTGTATACTTATGAACGGGGAGTTGAAGCCGAGACATTGGCATGTGGAACCGGCATTACAGCCTCCGCTCTTTGTGCCGCACGCCGCGATAAGTTAAAATCGGGCATCTATTCAGTGTCGGCAAAAGGCGGCGATCTATCGGTATCGTTTGAAACTGATGGTCAGGGATTCAAAAATATATGGTTGAAAGGCCCTGCCGAATTTGTATTTCAGGGTTCTGTAAGAGGCCCTATCTAACAGAATCAATCTGAATTACAGGGTTGGTTATTCTTTTTCGGGTACCTTAAACCATTTCGTAATTACTTCTGGTGCCTTGTATTGCTCAATATACAGCATTGCTGCGTCGGGTGTGTCTGCTATATAATAGAGATCGCGGTAGTCAGGTTTTGAAAATTTCTGCTCAAATGCAGTATCAAACTGCTCAAAGAGTTTTTCATAAAAATTATTGGTATTTACGAAGACAATCGGCTTTCGGTGATAGTCGAGCTGCTTGAGGGTAATTACCTCCAAAATCTCTTCTAATGTTCCAAACCCGCCGGGCAGTGCGATGAACGAATCAGACATCTGCCGCATGCGTTCTTTTCTCTGCATCATGTCGGCCGTAATTTCAACTTCATGGGCATGATCCGACACCAAATCGTTCTCCTTCATCCTTTCGGGAATAATCCCAACGGTAAGTGCACCTGCACTCCTGGCGGCTATGGTGACAGCCTCCATTAGGCCAACATTGGCTCCTCCATTAATCAAGGTATGACCCTTTTCACCGAGTAAATTACCAAGCCTGCGGGCATCGTCAAAATAAGCCTCCCCAATGGCATTGCTTGAAGCACAAAAAACACAAACATTCATGGCGTATTCCGGTTGAGAACAGAATTTTGGCCGTTAGGCATCGATATTGGCATAAATTGCGTTCTCTTCAATGAATTTTCTCCGGGGTGGCACGTCATCACCCATTAGCATGGCAAATACATGGTCAGATTCAGCGGCATTCTCGATGGTTACCTGCTGTAATGTACGGAGTTCCGGATTCATTGTAGTGCTCCATAGTTGCTCTGCATTCATCTCTCCCAAACCTTTGTATCGCTGAATTCCAACAGCACTTTCATTGCCTTCTGCCCACTCATCAATAATCTGCTGCCTTTGTTGCTCTGTCCATGCGTATGCCTCCTTCTTCCCTTTTTTGAGCAGATATAGGGGAGGTGTTGCAATATAGAGGTGACCTCGCTGGATCAGTTCATTCATATACCGGAAAAAGAAAGTCATAATTAACGTGGCGATATGGCTTCCATCCACATCGGCATCGGTCATGATTATTACTTTATGGTATCGTAATTTGGTTAGATTGAGGGCTTTTGAATCTTCCTCTGTTCCAATGGTTACTCCAAGTGCGGTAAAAATGTTTTTGATCTCTTCGTTCTCAAAGATCTTATGCACCATGGCTTTTTCTACGTTCAGGATCTTCCCGCGAAGTGGCAGAATGGCCTGGAATAAGCGGTTTCTTCCTTGTTTGGCCGTACCTCCTGCCGAATCACCCTCGACAAGGAATATTTCGCATTTTGCAGGATCTCTTTCGGAGCAGTCGCTCAGTTTTCCTGGCAATCCGCCACCCGACAAGGCATTCTTGCGCTGCACCATTTCCCGGGCTTTTCGGGCAGCATGACGTGCCTGAGCCGCCAAGACTACCTTGTCCATGATGATGCGGGCAGCTTTTGGATTTTCCTCGAGGTAGTTGGTAAGCATTTCGCTAACAGCCTGATCAACAGGTGCCACTACGTCTGAGTTGCCCAATTTGGTCTTGGTTTGGCCTTCGAACTGAGGTTCGGCAATTTTTACCGAAATTACAGCAGTAAGGCCTTCCCTGAAGTCGTCGCCGTTGATTTCAATTTTCAGCTTGGATAACAGACCCGATTGATCGGCATAATTCTTCATGGTCCGGGTCAGGCCACGTCTGAAACCGGTTAGATGCGAACCTCCTTCTATGGTATTGATGTTGTTTACATAAGAGTGCACATTCTCGGAGTAGGAGGAGTTGTATTGTAAGGCCACCTCAACCGGTATGCCGGCTTTCTCTGTAGATATGTGAATTACATCGGGCGTGAGTCTGACCCTGCTGTCATCAAGATACTCAACAAACTCCTTAAGTCCTTCGGTAGAATAGAATAATTCAGATTTGAAAGCCCCGTCTTCATTAACAACCCTTTCGTCGGTAAGTGTAAGTTTGATGCCGGCATTCAAAAATGCCAGTTCCCGAAGACGTGCCGCAAGAACCTCATATTTGTAGACCGTGGAAAGGAATATGGTGTCGTCGGGTTTGAAGGTAATGGTGGTGCCTGTTTTATTGCTGTCTCCAATGGCCTTTACCGAATAGAGTGGCTTTCCGCAACTATATTCCTGCACCCAGATCTTCCCGTTTCGGTGGACTTCAGCTTTCATGTTGATTGAAAGTGCATTCACGCACGAAACACCTACTCCGTGCAATCCACCCGAAACCTTATAGGAATCTTTGTCGAATTTTCCTCCGGCATGGAGCACTGTAAGGGCGACCTCGAGGGCCGATTTGTTCTCTTTGGTATGGATCTCAGTAGGTATTCCACGCCCGTCGTCGATAACAGTGATGGAATTATCCGGATGGATAATCACCAAAATGTCGGTGCAATAACCGGCAAGGGCTTCATCGATAGAGTTATCGACTACTTCGTAAACCAAATGATGCAAACCACGATCATTAACATCGCCGATATACATCGCCGGCCGTTTCCTGACAGCTTCAAGTCCTTCGAGTACCTGAATACTATCGGCACCGTAACTGGTATTTCCATTGGCTGAACCTCCACTGAGGTTCTTTTCTTCAATTTCGCTCATGTTTCTATTTTTTCTTTGCTATCCACCCCAGATTGAGGAGCGGTTGTTTCTGGTCTGCTTCCGAAATTAAGCAACAATTCCATGGTTGCAGGGTAACGCAAATGGTTGCCGGAAACAACGCGCAAATATACAAAAATAACCGGCATGGTCGGGTATAGATTACACATACCTCAGGCTTTTTATACACAATTTTTAAGCCCTGTTGATGGATATAATGTGTTGATAAATTGAGTCTTGTCCAAACAAGAATTTTATCCTGTTATTGGATGCCCCTTTATTAGAAGCGCAAACTCAAACCTGTAATAAAGTTAAAACTCTGAAGGTTGTAGCCATACCATTGCTGCATTTGCTGAAATGCGGCATTGTTCATTTGTGCGAAAGCCGAAAGGTTGCGGGTTAAGGTATACTGCACTCCGGCATTTACGTCAGCAATCCAGGGTAAGGAGTAGGTCTCATCGGCTACCGCTGCACCAACCAAAGGGCTTCGCAGCAATGCCTCTCGGTTGCCACGGACAAAAATATCGGAGCTTATGAGTAATCTTTCACCAATATGATAACTAATGGAAGCAAGTCCTTCAAAATTGGGTAAATTCCATGGAGTGGTTTCCTTGTCCATAGTATAGACATGGTAATTCCCGCTTAGCAATAACTTTACCCTCGAAGGCAAAATAAAATTGATTTCGCCACCCAGCGTGAGTCTTTCCATATCATCGTAGGCAACAGCAAACAGGTTATTTACTTCGCGCACCGAAATGAGACCTACAGGCCGGTGTTGCAAGGGCAGATAAAAGAGAGGATGATTTTCGAAAATTGTGTAATTGGCTTTTAGGGTTGCACTGGTCTTACCTGAAGTCCTGGTTTTTATACCCCCGTAGATGTTGTATTTTTCAAAATGATTATCAACTACCATTTCCGGGTTGATATAAGGATTTTGGGCGGCTACAGCCGAATAGTGGTTGAAATGTGCTGCTCCGTCCACACCTGCAAAGATGGAGAGGATATTTTTCAATGGGGCAATGTTTACGTGAAGCTTGGGAGCATATCTGAAGGTAGTTTTGTTGTCGCCACTCAAACCAAGCCATACTGTACTACCTGCCGTGAGGTTGATGGTTTCATTCCCGAAATAGACCATTGGACGCAACATCGCCAGCGTTTGATTTTGTATCTGCAATGCCCCAAGAGAATCTGGCATTACATTGTTTATGCGTGCGTGTTGCCCGCTGCCTTCCACCATGAGTGACACCTTGCGCCAAGGCTTTTTGTAGCTGGCAAGTAACCTTGCAAAATGCTCCTGCTGCCCTGTCCGGGCCTGAAAATATTGATAGCCTGCATCAAAACCTGTAACCGGATCTTCGCGGAACGATCTGAAACTTTTCATCGACAGGTTGACCCCTCCACGGGTAAAGGTTTGCCGGTTGCCCAGCAGCGTTGCATAATTGCCGATGCTGTCGGGCAATGGATCAGTTCCGGGATATCCATAATAATTAAACCCTTTGTGTCCGAAATCAGCACTTAGTGTGAGCGCCGAGCGTTTGACCATCTGCTGAAGGTAGAGCTCTGCATGATTGTCGGACCAGGGAGCCTCCGCTTTGTCTCCATTATCAAGTTTTACCTGACTGTGCGATGAAAGATGCTTGAGATGGATTCCGAGGATGGAGTTCTTTGCATTTTTATTGTTAAAGAGGAACTCTCCATAGGGTGTATTGTAATTCCCGGCCCCCAGTTGAAGCAGCCCCAGGAAGGAGTCTGTAGGCGGTTTGCCCACAATGGTTGCTGCCTGCAGCGTTTGTACAGAAAATGAGCTAACCACCGGCTGACTGAATATTGAGTAGTTAAAAGTTGGTTTCTGATGCTGTTCTTCACGAATGGCCGGAATTTCGTTGATTTTTTCGGCATCCATGCTCGCAGGACTGAACGACTTAATAACTTCCACTTCCTGCCTTAACAGGGTGTCTCGTTGCGCCTTCGCTTCAAATACACTGAATGATGTGAGCAAAAGCAATGAAAGTATGGCTATAGTGGATCTATATTTCATGACCATTAGGGTTTCTGATTAATTGAGATTGATTTGCATACGGTTTTCGGGTGCTGCCTCCGTATTTCGACGCTCGCGGGCTTCAATTTGCACCAATCGGGCTCTTCCTTCGGCTTTCACTCCATCGTTCTCTTCCGGGTAGTTGTCGATAAGACTTTGAAGGGTATGCCTTGCCTGGAAATTGTCGTTTCGTGCGATGTAAATATCGGCCAGCAGCAGAAAACTTTTGGCCAACCAAAACTGATGTGGAGTTCCTTTCGAAATATAATCCATCACTTGTGCTTCGGCCTGACTGAAAGCCTGTTTTTTGAAATGAATTTCCGCTACCAGATATTTAGCTTCAGCCCCTTCAACAGAATTGGTCTCAGCGGCCAAAGACTGGAACAGGGGTAATGCCTGATCAAACCGGGTTAAATTATAGTGCGATTTTGCTGTAATGTAGTTGGCCTCGCGCAGCAGTGTTTCAGAAGGTTTTTCTGCCTGCTGCAAACGGGTTGCATTCGCAATTGCATCGCTGTAGCGCTCGAGTCTGTATGATGCTCTCATTTTTCCGGTTAGGGCTCTTATGGTATTGGTTTTACTGTTCGCTATAGTTTCGAGTCGGTCGTACAGTTCCATGGCTTCACCATACCTTGCGGCGTTGAAGAGCAGTTCTGCTCCCCGCACATAGGCATTTTCACTGAAGGCGTTCAGAGGTTGCCGTGTAACAAAGAGATAGTGGTCGAGTGCTTTGGAATACTGACCGGCTCCGTATAGCGCTTCGCCAAGGTAAAAATTAGCATTCAGCGCAAATCCTCCATTGGGGAACTGATCGAGGTACCGTTGCAGTTGCGTCGCAGCGTTGGGATCACCGGCCATAAACTGACGTTCAGCCGATACATAGATCAGCGAATCCTGTGTTCCCCGGGTTACTGTAACACCCCTCCCGGCAGAATTGGCATACGCAAAATAGGCATCCACATCGTTCATTTCCACATAGCAATTTCTGATACCAAGCAATGCTGCCTGTGCGTCAGAAGTTCCGGAGAATTTCTCCACAACCTCTTTGTAAAAGCGCAGTGAACTGGCATAGTCCCCGGTATTGTAATGTATCAATCCCATTTGGAGCAGCGCCCTTGGATAGTGAACACTTTCGCGGTGGTTGTCGAGTAACATACGATACTCGCGAGCGGCGGCTTCGAATTGACCTTCTTCCTGATAGGTCCTTCCGAGCTCAAAGCGGGCATCATCGAGATAGGCAGATTGTGGAAAGGAGTTGATCAGGTTTCGCAACTGGTTGATTTTGCCATTGCGGTCGCGGAGCAACCCGCTGGTAAAGGCTAATTGATAGAGAGAATAGTCGGCATCGTAAATGCGCATAGCAAGGGCTGATTGATAACTTTTAACCGCTTCGGTATAGTTTCTTTGCTGAAAATAGCTATCGCCCAATCGGTTGTGCGCATCGGCTACTTTGGGCACCGACTGGCTTCTGACTGCATTCAGGTATTTTCTGAAAGCGTCGGCTGCACGAACATAGTCTTCCAGCTTAAAGTATGCATACCCAAGCCCATAATGCCCATCGTTGTATTCGGGGAGTGAGAATGCCCCGGGACTAACCAGAAACTGATTGTATCCATTGGCTGCAGAGGTATAATTTCCGGTACGGAAGAGTGCTTCAGCTCTCCAGTAGCGGGCACTTGCGGTTAGTGGGGCCAATATGTTATTTTGAAGCGACTTATCAAAGTGGGCAATTGCCTGACTGAAATCGTTGTTGCCAAAAAGTTCGATGCCACGGTAATAGGTGAC
>DIUI01000030.1:11059-11253 GCA_002428215.1 Prolixibacteraceae bacterium UBA6162 | reverse complement strand
CAAAGCTTTTAAGGCCGGTCCTGGTATTGGACAACTCCCGGGTTAGGGTTGTTTTTCCCTATTGGCATCCATTGAGCCGATTTTTACAGTTAAAACGGTCAACGATATTTAGGCATCTGCCGGCTGGCGGACTGTTTACTGATCACTGATCACTGATTTCTGGTCACTGCGTCACTCCGCCTTTTGGCGGACCC
>DIUI01000030.1:0-11010 GCA_002428215.1 Prolixibacteraceae bacterium UBA6162 | reverse complement strand
CTACCCGATTTCCGCCAGTGCTTCAATCTTTTTTAAGTTTGTTTAGTCGCGTTTGATAAGACTGAAAATAATTTCTTTGAGTTTTTTCATCCAGAAAAGAAGAAGAAGTTAATTTCTCAACTAAGTCAGTTTTATTAAGCATGGTGTTTAGCAGGTCGGCATAAACGATTTCATTAATCCCGGCTTTTTCTGATAAAATTCTAAATTGTGACAATACGGTACCTTGTGCCATGTTTTTGGGTAAAAGTCCATCTTCTAAAGCAAAATCTCTGTCCTCAATATGAATTCTGCTATTTAACAAGTCATAAGCCGGACTTAATTTAAAATCCCCCATGGAGGTTTCAATCAATGAAAAATTCTTACAATGAGCATCCCCATTTGAAAATAAATAATTGAAGATTAATACCTTCAATAGCTTTGGAGCTTCTGCGTGATATGCAGGAACAAGCTTTTTCATTATTTCAAATAATTCAAGATAATTTCCTGAATACTTATACTGCTCTCCATGAGTTTGGGGTGTTCTTCCTGAAAGTGAAGCAAAATCTTCTTGTGCTAATTTCGAACCGTCATCTTTTAAATCAAATCTCTTTGTAATATATGCCTGAGCACCATTCTTGAAAAATATCAGGGCATTTTCAGCTGTTTCTATCCCATATACTTGTTTTGCAATTTGCATCGTTAAATGTTCATTTGCAGGCATACACTCGGGTCTTTTTCCGGCACCCGGGATAGGTTTAAGAATGTATTCTCCTTGCTCTCCTTCTTCGATGAGTCGTAGTTTGTTTTTAGCAAGCAACACTGAAAACTTCTCCTGCACACCAGAAATTGACATTCGCCTACGATTTTCATCAAAGAGTTCTTCTGTTTCGGAATTTGAAGTTGGTGAATCATAGGGCAAAATGTGACTCACTTTTCTTCCTTTAAATACTTTCGACAGACATGCTCTGCTATAAGTTGTATGACCTTCAGCTAAAGTTCCCGGACAATATTTTATTTCATTTACAATCATACGATTATTCTGTTTTAATAACTTTTACTGCACCGATAGTATCATGCATTGCTGTTGTAAGAAGTAATCCAAAATAATCGTTTAGGTCTAACCTGTTTAGCTTACAAACTACCTGCTTGTTTGACCCTTCTGGTAGCATGTTATAAAAAAAAGGAAATAAAAAATCTGAATGAAATTCAGGTTGAGATTTTGGTAATGTTAAACTAATAGATGGCTTGGTTTTATCACATAGCCAAGAATCATTGTATTTAAAGGTAAAAGAACCATTGTCATGCTGAATTAACATGCCTGCTTCTACGTTCTTATAAAGTATTTTTGCCGTTCTCATTGGTTATTTCTGTTTTAACCTGTAAACAAACTTCCAGACCTAATACATCAGCTATTTTCTGAATAGTTTGTATAGTAGGGTTTCCTTTACCACTTTCAAATTGCTTTAGCGTTCTTAACCCAACTCCTGAAAGTTTTGCCAAATTTTCCTGGTTGACCTTCAGGTTCTCTCTGCGGTCTTTTATGGTTTTAATTAATCTATTAAAGTGCATTATATCGCTTATTTAATTGTAAAAATAAAATATATTCAGACATTAACCAAGAATAGAGCATTAAAATGCACTTAAATTATAATTTAAGGTTTGCAATTTGTAAATCCCGCCTGAAAGTGCAATGCGACGCACTTTAATTTGTGTTGGCGGTAACGATAATAGTAGCGTTTTATTCCTGATTTCCCAAAATAGAGGTTTTTAAAGATTGGTGAAAAATAGACCGACCTAATCCGTAGATTACGTAAGTCCAGGTTGACGCGCATTCGATTGTTAAGACTCCAGGCTTTGGGAGGAGATCAGAATCCTGCTTGAACACCAGAAAAATGTCAATACTATTTGGCTGATTGTACCTAGCCCCAAAATGTCGGTTTTTTATTTGCTCATTACAGTCGCCTGAGCCTGATGGGGGGTAAATGTTTTATTTTATATCTTGTAGCACGAAACGGCTGCAGATCCGGTGGCTGACCGATTTACCTGACCAATGATCGACCCTATGAAAAAAAGCCTTCTACACCTTTGGCTGCTAACGACTGCCTTCCTCTCTTTCTCTTTTTTATCGCCTGAAGGAAATCATCGTGCATCGATGGAGATTGTGCAGGTGGCCGATTTTGAGGTTACCGGCACCGGGAGTGCGCCTGCATGGAACATGGCAGAGTGGGTTAATATTCCAAAGCGCGGCAACGACCGGGTCGATTACCTCACCCATGCAAAAGTGGTGTGGTCCGAAACCGGTATCTATTTCCTCATCCAGTGCGACGACCGGAAAATTACGGCCACCATGCAGGGGCATAACCTCAACCTGTGGGAGGAGGATGTCGTGGAAGTCTTCCTGATGCCCGATGAGAAATACCCGGTCTACTTCGAATATCAGTTATCTCCACTGAATTATGAACTTACCCTGCTGATTCCCAATCTCGATGGTAAATTTCTGGGCTGGTTGCCCTGGAAATATGAAGGCGACCGGAAAACCCGGCACCAAACCTCGGTGCAGACCGACGACAGCAGCGGGGCTGTAACAAGCTGGACCGCCGAATTTTTTATTCCATGGAAGCTTATGGAACCCATGGTACTATCGGCTCCGGAACCCGGCACCCAATGGAGAGCCAACATTTACCGGTTCGATTACGACGAGGGCGCAACCCGCTATTCCTGGAATCCTACGGTCAGAACTTTCCACGAACCCCATAACTTCGGGACAATCCTGTTTAAATAACTACCCTATGCTTTTGAATAGTATAAGAATTTCGATTCCCCTCATGCTATGGTCTGTTATCGCGGTCAACGCGCAGCAAAACCATGCCATTCAGGCTACCAAAACTGAACATACGGTAACCATCGACGGGGTGCTTAATGAACAGGATTGGGCGAATGCCGAGGTTATCCGTCATTTTGTGCAGCGGGAACCGGCAGAGGGTTCGCAGGCTACACGGCTAACCGAAATCAGGATTCTGTTTGGTGCCGACAATCTGTATGTAGGGGCCGAGATGTTCGATACCCCGGATGAAATCGAGAATACCCTGGGCCGCAGGGATGAGTTTAACCGGGCCGACTGGCTGCTGGTCTCCTTCGACTCCTATTTTAACCGCCGAACGGCCTATACCTTTGCCATCAATGCGGCGGGTGTGCAGCTCGACGGCATACAGGGCAGGATTCCGACTACCGGCGCATCGACGAATTCCCGCATCGAAGGGCTGGATACCTCCTGGGATGCGATCTGGTTTTCGGCGGTTGCGATTACCGACAAGGGATGGAGCGCCGAGATGAGAATTCCCTACAGTATGCTGCGCTTTCCCGGGGTTGAAGAGCAGACCTGGGGTCTACATATTGCCCGCAGGATTCCGCGGCTGGGAGAGGTTACCGAATGGCCCTACATTCCGCGCACCGAACGCACCAATCTGGTGGCCAGGTATGGACAGATTCAGGGCATCAGAAATCTGGAACCCCGGAGAAACCTGCAAATTCGTCCTTATCTGCTTAGCGCACTCAATATTTTTGAAAGTGCCACCGCCCCGGGCAAGGCCGACTACAGCAGGCGACTCGATGCCGGTGGTGACATCAAGGTAGGCCTGGGTCCCAATATCATGCTCGACGCCACGGTGAATCCCGACTTCGGACAAGTGGAGGCCGACCCTGCCGTGCTTAACCTTACCGCATTTGAGACGCTTTATACCGAGAAACGACCATTTTTTGTAGAGGGGGCCGAAATATTTCAGTTTGGAATCGGCCGCAGCAGCCTCTTTTACACCCGCCGTATAGGTGCCCGTGATCCCATTATCGGAGCTACCAAAGTGTCGGGCAGGTCGGCCGGCGGACTCTCGTTTGGTTTACTGGGAACCTCTTCGGGCCACGACTTCAGGCTTACCCACAACTATGGAGTGGCCAGAGCCAGCCAGCAAATCGGAAGCTACTCCTCGGCCGGCGGAATAGTAACCCTCTACCAGAGTCCGGCCGAAACCGGCTCGGGATGGAAGAGCATGACCGGTGGTATAGACTGGGACATGCGTTTCGGACAGAACAGATACAGTTTCGAGGGCATTGCTGCCTTTGCCAACCGGGAACCTCTCACAGCAGGCAGGGAGGCACAGCGTGGTTTTATGGGTGGACTCATCATGAAAAAACGGGAGGGGATAATCGATGGCCACATTACCTTGCTGGTCTTCTCCGACCGCTATAATCCCAACGATATTGGGTGGACCAGCTTCGAACAGAACTTCTACGAAGCATGGTCGGGGCTCACCTATAATATCAATGCCGGCCAACCCTTCGGCCACTTCCAGCGGGCCAACATCCGGTTTTACCACCGGCAGCGCTACTCCTATCTGCAGTGGTGGAACATGGGAGATTTTTTCAGTCTGCGCTCCGAGTGGATGACGGTCAACTCGCAGATGATTCGCTTCAGCTCGAGCCTCTCAGAGGTAATTGGGGGGTACGATATTTGGGAGACCCGTGGCCTCGACCGATGGGCACGACCCCATACCCTGATGTTTGCCGGAGAATTTAACACCGACGAACGCCGCAACTGGATGGCTACCCCCGAAGGGAGTCTCAAACTTGCGGAAGATGGCGGCAAACTTTTTATGCTGGGTCTGAAAGGGAACCTCGATGTGGGTACCAGGTTTTCATTTACCGGAAGTGTTAAAAGCGAGTGGGAGAGGGGGAATACAGCCTGGGCATCGAACGAATCCTTCCGCAGATCAGAGGATGGATGGCTGATTGGCAACCGGGCGGCTTCTCCCGGCGTGTTAACGCATGCCGACTACACCCCATTCTCGGATGGTGGCATATTGTCGTCGATCTTGTCGCGCCGCCCCGAGTTCAGTCCGGGCTTCCATTATGTTCCGGTTTTTGGTCAACGAAGCTCGGGGTACCTCGACTTTACCCTCCGGGGGGCGGTGACCTTTACCAATACCCTTTCGCTGCAACTCTATACGCAGCTATTTCTGGCCAAAGGAAAATACGATGATTTCAGCCTGCTTGTCGATCCCGACCGGCTGGAACCGTTTGTGCACTATCCGAAACAGATCGACTTTGCCTACCAGAACCTCCATTCCAATCTGGTAATGCGCTGGGAATACCGGCCCGGTTCAACCATCTTCCTGGTCTGGAGCCACGGACGCAAAGCAAGGGATGAAGCCAATCCGCTTTCTCCGTCCGTCCATTCACCCTACCATCGCTCAATAAGCGACCAGATTGGAGATGTGATGGGCATTTTCCCCAATAATTCGCTGATGATGAAGGTTAGCTATGCTATTTTTTAAAAAGCGGTCAATTTATAACCGGCATTGACTAAAAGAATTCATCGTTCTTCCAATTGGCAGGGTTGTTTACTATATATTCTGAAACCCGTTGAAATGATTCATCATTTCTGATGATATGGTCGTGAAATCGCGATTGCCAGGCGAAATCATTGATGATTTTCCGGGATTCAAATGTGGTTCTGCCTTTATACCACCGGATAATTTTCGACAAATTATCATGCAACATGGGATTGTTATTTCCTGTAATCCCACCGTTTTGTTTGGTTTGTGATGGTATGAACGCATTGATGGGATCAATGATGTCGTTTGTAGAGACGCGATTAATCGCGTCTCTACAAACGCGATTAATCGCATCAATACCATCACGATTAATCGCATCAATACCATCACGTTCACCGTTTTGTATATCATCCGGTTTGTCAATTACCACAATCCCATGCACATGATTTGGCATCACCACATGATGGCCCAATTTGACAAATGGAAAATGTTTGGGGATTTGCATCCAACAATCCTGGGCAATCGACCCAATATCATTCAAAACCATTTCGTTATTCACCACATCACCAAAAAAACAAATCCTTCCCTGTGTACAAATGGTCACAAAATAGGATGCATTCCATCCATAATCCCATTGTTTTAACCTCGCTGATTCTATTCGATATTTATTTTGAAACCTATCCGACATTATGCAGCAAATCTTTCAAGGTTAATATAATCTTTGCTGTAAACAGGAATCACCTCGCTGTAACTGATGGCAGCTGCCTTGAATTGTGAAATGGTTAGCGTAGGATGCGTTTGCAAGGCATGAAAATCTTTGGTTTCTATGATTTTGCGAATTGGGCAGGGGGTAAGCTCTCCCAAAAAAAGTTCGTTTTAAAAGTAGACAAAAGTCTTAATTTTAGAAACGTAAAGCATGAAAAAGAGCACATGTACGATTACAATCACCACCGGCCCCATGATGCTCTGCGAGGGTTACCCCCGGTACCGTATCTAAAACAAGGCTCAGCCGTCAATGTGGCCGCTTCTGTTGAGCTTAGTGGAGCGAAGGCTTAGCCGAAACGAAACGGAGCCCAACCCTATGATTAATACTTCTACTATGATGAAAATTTTCTACTTTTAAACTGTACTGAAAATGGGGAGCCTTCATTGGTGAACATCTATTTATGAGTAATACGAAAATTTCCATTCGTTTCTTTGACGACCGCGAAGTGCGAGCTATATGGGATGAAGAAAATGCCAAGTGGTGGTTTTCGGTGTTGGATATTTTAGCGGTGCTTACTGACCAAAACGACTATGCAAAAACCCGCAATTATTGGAAATACCTAAAAGCAAAGTTAAAGAAAGAAAATAGTCAAGTGGTTAGTGCTACTACCCAGTTGAAGTTTCTTGCTCCAGACGGTAAAAGACGTTTTGCTGATATGTTGGATTACAACGGCATAATCGCACTGGGTAAAGAATTCCCGGGTAAAAAAGCCAATCGGTTTATTGAATGGTTTACCTACAGTGATGAGAGTATCGACGCGAAAAGTAAAACAAAAGCGTATGCTTTATTTGAAAGTTCGTTTATAGAAAGCATTGAAGTAGGGACAGCAAAAGGCTTGCAACAAATTCATGCCTATTTGTTTGGGGGACTCTATAATTATGCCGGACAAATCAGACAAAAGAATATTTCAAAAGGCGGTTTTCAATTTGCTGTTTCATCCTTTTTAGCCGATACACTCCAACAAAATGAAGCAATGCCTGAGGGTACATTTGATGATATCGTAAACAAATATATTGAAATGAACATTGCACACCCTTTCATGGACGGTAATGGCAGAAGCACTCGAATATGGTTGGATATGATGTTAAAACTACGCCTCAAAAAATGCGTTGATTGGAGTAAAATAA
Source organism: Prolixibacteraceae bacterium UBA6162 (assembly GCA_002428215.1). Next base: position 3,811 of record DIUI01000030.1, on the reverse strand, counting down.
GTAAACGAGACTATATGAATGCTATGATGCTAAGTCCAACTGAAAGTAATACTCTAAAGACGCTTCTGTATAATGCTCTTACTGACAAAATAAATGACCGTGAAATGTTTATGAAAGGGATCGACTATTCCTATTACTACGAAGAAAATAATTAATAAAAACAACGAAACGCCAATGTAAGCTCCCCTATTTTCACTAAACTTCGAAAATCGATTTCTTCATTTAAAAGCCAACTGGAAACTAAAATAGAACGAGGTAGAACAAGGCCTCATTCTCTTTGAATTAAATACAACAGCGGATCATACTCCCCACCTCCTGTAACATAAAAGGAAGTTCTTCATTCAGCAATACTAAAAAAGAAGGTTGGTTTAAGAACCACCGACCTGTTTTTTGGGGGAGCTTACTCAACCACCACCATAACGCACTTAGCGGCTTAGGCCAACTCGGTTTTATTTTTAATTTCCTACCCCTTTTCAAAAGAAGCAATCGGGAATATATTGTAAAACAACCTTTTATAAACTATATTTGAGGAAACCAAAAAATAAAACGCTATTTCGTTACCACCAATGCTAAAGACAGACGACACAGCAAGACAATGAATGAAAATGGACTGGACATAGAAACCATATCGACCGTGCGGACAGACAAACAGACTGACCGTGTTTTGCTATTCAGAGAGGTGAAATTTGAAAAAGATAAAGCCCTCCCTTCGCATTTTTTAAAATTTCTCTGCCAACCCGCATTTGGCAAATTTACAAAGCCGCACAAGCCACCTCACAAACCAAGCTTTGCAATAGAGCCAAATCACCCACCGATACCAAGAATAATCATCACTTTATATCTTATTATATGAGATATATTTGTATTTTAATTTCGTATAATTTGACAGCAATGAATCGAATCAAAGAAGTTCTTGCAGACAAAGGGATTAAACAGACTTGGCTGGCTGAAAAACTGGGGAAGAGTTACAACATGGTTAACTCTTATGTGCAGAACAGACAACAACCAAGACTGGAGGTGCTGACCGAAATTGTAGGAATCCTAGATGTGGATATAAGAGAATTAATTATGTCAACCAAGAAACATGACCAAAGATAAACTCACCCTCTCCCAACTGGAGCAATACCTTTCCAAAGCCGCCTGGATATTAAAAGGCCCGGTCGATGCATCGGATTTTAAGGTGTACATATTCCCGCTGCTATTCTTCAAACGCATATCGGATGTATATGACGAAGAATACCAAAATGCCCTACAAGAATCAGAAGGTGATACTGAATATGCTTCTCTACCGGAGTTTCACCGCTTTATTTTGCCCGAAGACTGCCATTGGAAAAATGTCAGAGAAACGACTACTAATGTGGGACTGGCCATTGAACAGGCCTTGCGGGGTATTGAACAAGCCAACCAGGAGTTTCTTTATGGCATTTTTGGTGATGCCCAATGGAGTAATAAAAACAAACTGTCGGACCGCTTGCTTATTGACCTGATTGAACACTTTTCACAATACAATCTGTCGAACAGCAATGTGGATTCTGACTTGCTTGGTCAATCGTACGAATACCTGATCAAGCATTTTGCAGATCTCACCAACAAAAAAGCAGGTGAATTCTACACCCCTCGTTCAGTGGTTCATTTGTTGGGATTGATACTCGACCCGCACGAAGGAGAAACCATTTATGATCCGGCCTGCGGAACGGGTGGAATGTTGTTGGAATGTGTGAATCACCTCAAAGATCAAAATGAAGATTACCGCACATTAAAATTATACGGACAAGAAAAGAACTTGACTTCCAGCTCCATAGCGCGAATGAACATGTTCTTGCATGGTATTGAAGATTTTCAAATTTTCCGGGGCGATACTTTGCGAAACCCTGCCTTCTTTGAAGCAGATGGATTAAAAACTTTCGATTGTGTGATTGCTAATCCACCATTTTCACTGAAAGAATGGGGCGCTGAAAATTGGGCGAATGACCCTTTCGGAAGAAACATAGCCGGTGTACCTCCGCAAGGAAATGGCGACATGGCCTGGGTGCAGCACATGATCAAATCCATGAACAGCACCGGGCGTATGACAGTAGTCTTGCCTCATGGAGCCCTTTTCAGAAAAGGTGCCGAGGGTCGCATTCGCGAAGAACTGATCAAGCAAGATATGCTTGAGGCAGTAATTGGTTTAGGTCCCAATATTTTCTACGGTACACAACTGGCTGCTTGTGTGATGGTATTTAAACAAAACAAAGATGCCGACAAAAAAGGCAAAGTCCTTTTTATTGATGCTTCCAATCAGGTGCGAGTTGGCAGAGCACAAAACTACCTGGAGACTGAGCATGTTAATCAGATTTTCGATTGGTATAAATCCTTCGCTGATGTGGAGAATTATGTAAAGGTGGCTGCATTGGATGAACTGAAAGAAAACGACTTTAACCTGAACATTCCGCTATATGTAGAAAAGATTATTGAAGACAATCTACCTTCAGTAGAAGAAGTGCTGGCAAATTTGAAAATGGCCTGGGAAGAAAGTTTGAAAGCGGAGGAAAAATTTAAAACGATTTTAAAGGAATTCACCATAGAGCACACAGATTAGCACAGATGGAGTTAAACGAACTAACATTTAAAATCATTGGATGCGCGTATAAAGTGCATTCTGAGTTGGGACCTGGTTTGCTGGAGTCAACCTATGAAGTGTGCTTAGAACACGAGCTGATTAAAGCAGGATTACATGTTGAACGCCAAAAGGCTTTGCCGGTGGTTTATGATGACATTAAATTGGATGCTGGTTATCGGATTGATATTTTAGTGAATCACCAAGTTATTCTGGAGTTGAAGGCTGTGGATGAAATAGCGCCTATTCATACTGCACAGCTTATGACCTATTTGAAATTATCAGGATTGAATTTAGGACTATTGCTCAATTTTAATGTGAAGCAAATGAAGACTGGAATTAAAAGAATAATAGTATGAAAATTCACCACAGAGGACACTGATTAACACAGAGAAAACCTCTGAGCGACTCTGTGCTCTCCGTGGTTAATGATGAAAATATGACCCAACAACAACTCGAAAAATACCTCTGGGGTGCCGCTACCTTATTACGAGGCACTATTGATGCCGGGGATTACAAGCAGTACATCTTCCCCCTGCTCTTCTTCAAGCGCATATGCGATGTGTATGACGAAGAATTTGAAAAGGCCCTGGCAGAAAGCGATGGCGATATGGAATATGCCGCCTTTGCCGAGCACCACCATTTTCAGGTACCGGAGCATGCGCATTGGAACAAGGTGCGCGAAACCACCACCAATGTAGGCATGGCCCTGCAGGAAGCCATGCGGGCCATTGAAAAAGCCAACCCCGATACGCTCTACGGTATTTTTGGCGATGCCAGCTGGACCAACAAAGACCGCCTGAGCGATGAAACCCTCACCAACCTCATTGAGCATTACTCCCAGCACAAGCTCAGCCTGAGCCATGTGGCAGACGACAAACTGGGCAATGCCTATGAATACCTGATCAAAGAATTTGCAGACGATAGCGGACATACGGCTGCCGAGTTTTATACCAACCGTACCGTGGTCAAGCTTATGACCCTCATCATGGACCCGCAACCGGGCGAGAGCGTGTACGACCCCACCTGCGGATCGGGCGGTTTGCTGCTCAACTGCGCTTTGCACCTGAAGGAAGAAGGCAAGGAGTACCGCACCCTGAAACTCTACGGACAAGAAATTAACCTGCTTACTTCCGCCATTGCCCGCATGAACATGTTTATGCACGGCATTGAGGAGTTCAGCATTGTGCGGGGCGACACCCTGGCCAACCC
>DIUI01000073.1 GCA_002428215.1 Prolixibacteraceae bacterium UBA6162 | reverse complement strand
GGAGTCATATTTTCAACTTCAGGTCCTGGACGGTGCATCAGTACTGCTTCGAGCTGACCGGTTTCAGAAGTAATCCGGGTTTCTATTGGAGGATTCATGGCCTGGTTTTTGAACAAAAAACAAAGATAATAAGTTTGACCGAGGCGGAACTGTACGCAACCATAAACGTTATACATTTGCATTTAAAGAAACCCTAAACATGGGTAGGTCATTTTAAGGGATTCATCCCGGTTCATGTTTTTCCGGAAAAAGAATGTCGAATAAAAGTTTAATATTTTCCCTCTTTGCCGCAATTTCGATGGCTTTTACCTTCCCAGTTAAAGCCCAGCGCATCGTTTCCGATACAACAAGGATTGGATTGGGAGTGGTTACCGGCAGTGACACCCTGATTCATCATCAGATACCTGAAGTGTGGGTATTCCCAAGGCGCGATTTTAAGAGTCCGCGGTACGAAAGACAATACTGGAGGCTAGTTCAAAGAGTAAAAAAGGTAATGCCTTATGCCAAGGAAGCCAATCGGCTTCTTCGGCAGTATGAGCCGGAATATCTGAAGCTGACAAGCGACAGAGACAAACGACGGCTCATAAAAAAGGTAGAAGACGAGTTGATGAAACAATACAAAGAGGAATTAAAAAAACTTTCGATCCAGGACGGGAAGGTCCTTATAAAACTTATCGACCGTGAGACCGGAAAAACAGGCTATACCCTTATCAGAGAGTTTAGGGGAGCTGTTATCGCTACCTTTTGGCAAGGTATTGCGCGCCTGTTTGGCAACAACCTGAAAGATGAATTCGATGCATGGGGCGAGGACATGCTGCTCGAAGAGATCATTACACTTGTTGAGATCGGCTATCTTTGAACCTTTCGCAATTTACATAACCTTCCACGGTGTAAAAGCATGTCAACCCTTCTAGGGGAAAGTCCCTTGCAGAGAAGATATCCAACCACAACCCTCTTACATTCAAACATAAGTTTGACTTCAGATGGATAAGGCTCAATAAATATTGAACCTGGCAACAGGGAAAGCAGAAGGGTTAAAAAATAAATGTAATTTTGCGATCCGACTCATCGAAAATTCCAAATACTTAAACCTATGAAAATTTTATACGTTGCCCTGGTGCTGACAATAGCCTTTTCAGCATGTGTAAAAACAACCGTTATGAACTATCCTCAAACCCGAAAGGAAGTGGTTACAGACAACTACTTTGGAGTAAATGTGGAGGATCCCTACCGCTGGCTCGAAGACGACAATTCGGAAGAGACTGCCGCCTGGGTTAAAGAACAGAATGAACTCACATTCGGATATTTAAACCAACTTCCAGGAAGGGAATTTATCCAGTCGAGGTTAACTGAGCTTATGGACTACCCGCGACTTGGGACACCTTTTAAAATAGCCGGAACCTATTTTTTCTATCGCAACAACGGCCTTCAGAATCAGAGCGTATTGTATATGTCTGATAGCGCTCGGGGTGAAGAGCAGGTATTGCTGGACCCCAATCTTTTATCGGCCGATGGAACAGTTTCGCTGTCAGGCATCGAAATTACGCCCGATGGGCAATACCTTATTTACAGAATTTCACGGTCGGGGTCCGACTGGAACGAGATCTATGTAATGGATATTGCAACCCGTGAACTGCTTCCGGATGTTATACAGTGGGTTAAGTTTTCGGGAACTGCATGGTACGACAATGGATTTTACTACAGTGCCTACGAAAAGCCTTCAAGTGGCAGCGAACTTTCAGGCAGCAACGAATACCATTTGGTAAAGTACCACAAATTGGGTACGGATCCCAACAACGACCCTGTCATCTACCGCGAACCGGAGCATCCAAAACGATTATTCAGGGCTGGAATTACCGACGACAGGAGATTCCTCTTGCTTTCGCGCAGCGAGAGCACCTCAGGCAACTCTCTGGCGTTCATGGATCTAACACAACGCAACCAACAGTTTATAACCGTTAAGGAGACTTTTGAAGCCAATTTCAATGTAATCGACAACATAGGCGACGAATTGGTGGTGTTAACCAATTATAAAGCTCCGAAGTACAGGATGCTTAAAATTGACACCAAAAAACCAGCTGAAGCCGACTGGATCGAATTGATTCCGGAATCAGAACATGTGCTGGCGTCGGCGACTCTGGCCGGAGGGAAATTGGTGCTCAACTACCTTAAAAATGCCTACAACCATTTAGAAGTATACCACTACGACGGTACTTTTGCCTACACCATCGAACTACCCGGAATTGGATCTACTGGCGGTCTGTCGGGCGACAAAGACGATCCGGAGGCTTTTTTCTCCTTCTCATCCTTTAACACGCCTGGCGAGATTTACAGCTATGACTTTAATACTGGAAATTCGGAACTGTTTTATCGTCCCGAGGTTAAATTCAATCCTGATGAATTTCAGGTCGATCAGGTCTGGTACACCAGTAAAGATGGCACCAGGGTTCCCATGTTTCTTTTCTACAAAAAAGGAGTTGCACGCAACAAAAGCAACCCCACCCTGCTCTATGGCTATGGAGGTTTCAATATTAGTATGACTCCCGGATTCTCGGTACCACGACTCTTTTTTGTCGAGAGCGGTGGCATTCTGGCCGTCGCAAATATCCGCGGAGGAGGAGAATTTGGCGAAACCTGGCATAAATCAGGGACAAAAATGCAAAAACAAAATGTTTTTGACGATTTTATCGCGGCTGCCGAGTACCTGATCAACGAAGGATATACCTCAACTAAAAAACTGGCCATTCAGGGAGGTTCCAACGGAGGTTTGCTGGTGGGTGCTGTAGCCAATCAGAGGCCCGATCTGTTCAAAGTTGCACTTCCGGCAGTTGGAGTGCTCGATATGCTGCGGTACCACAAATTTACCATAGGCTGGGCATGGGCAACTGATTATGGTACAAGCGAAGAGAGCGAAGCAATGTTTAACTATCTGATGACCTATTCTCCCTACCATAACATTGAAGCAAAAGCCTATCCGGCCACTTTGGTAACAACAGCCGACCACGACGACCGGGTGGTGCCTGCACACTCCTTTAAATACATAGCACGCCTGCAGGAACAACATACCGGCAAACTGCCCGTACTGATACGCATTGACACCGATGCAGGACATGGAGCCGGTAAGCCAACAGCAAAAATAATCGAAGAGCAGACCGATATATGGGCATTTACCATGTATCATCTGGGTTTGAAAATTCAGCCATAGAACAAAATGGTGCTGAAACCAATGTGTTTTAACTGCATAATTTGCAGACCTTAAAATGCCGTTGATAATGGAGAAACGATTTCTGGTCATAGAAGGGAATATAGGTGCAGGTAAAACCACGCTGGCCAGCAAGCTCAGTAAGGATCTGAATACCCGTCTTGTGCTGGAACAGTTTGCCGACAATCCATTTTTGCCCAAATTTTATGCAGATCAGGAGCGGTACTCTTTTCCACTGGAACTCTCATTTCTGGCCGACCGTTACAATCAGATTAAAAAAGAGGTGCTGCTTCCGGATATTTTTAGAAACACACTAATTTCAGACTACTATTTCTCAAAATCAGCAATTTTTGCCGGCAATACTCTTCAAGAAGATGAGTACCGCCTTTTCCGGAGATTGTTCAACATTGTCTTTGAATCACTGCCCAAACCCGATTTATATGTTTACCTGCATGTAAATGTAGATAACCTGCTCAAAAACATACAAAAAAGAGGTCGCGACTACGAACAGGGAATAGCTCCGGAGTATCTTGAGAAGATCCAGAAAGGTTATTTTGACTATTTTAAGCAGACATCTGGGTTCCCAATTTTGATCATTGACACAAATGGCATTGATTTTGTTGCAAACAGCAACGATTACGAAACAGTTAAAGATCTTATTTTTAACACCGTATATGTCAATGGAGTGCATCATAAAATTATTTAGCAACCCATTCGATTTTTTAAGGTTTTTTAAAAAAGGTTTATATTTTTGTGTCCAATGAAAATTATTTAAAATTCATAATACTTAATTGAGAACGCTATGATGAGAAAATTGAGGACATTAACTTTGTTGGCCTTGGCTGTTTTCCTGCTTTCAGGATGTGCCGGTCTGCAAAAAATGAAGAAAAATGCCGACAAAATCCAGTACAGGGTAACTCCTGAGGTTTTGGAAGCACATGCCGGCAAGGTTGAGGTATCGATCGATGGCCGGTTTCCGCCCAAATATTTCAACAAGAGGGCTACCCTTACTGCCACCCCGGTACTCAAATATGCCGGTGGCGAAACTGCCTATACTCCGGTTACTGTTCAGGGAGAGAAGGTTCAGGGTAACAACCGTGTAATTACCCTCGCAGGCGGAGGAAACATTACTTACAAAGATGCCACCAACTATTCTGAGGCAATGCGTCTGTCGGAACTTGAAATCAGAATGACGGCCAGTACTAAATCAAAAAGCCTCGATTTCAATCCGGTGGTTGTAAGCAAAGGAGTGCTTGCAACAAGTACAATGGTGGCAAACTTCCCCAAAGCCATTCTGGGTGTTCGTCGCGAAGCCAACAATACTGGCAAATACGATCCAAACATCGACCCGTTTCAGAGGATAGTTCCCGACGAAATGCTTGCCGACATCTATTATCTGATCAACCGCGCTGAAGTGCGTCGTACCGAAACAACTGCCCAGGACGTGCAGGCCCTTTTGGCCTATACCAAAGCAGCCAACGAAGACGACAGAAAAGATCTTAAAGGGGTAGAAGTATCAGCTTATGCTTCTCCCGACGGAGCTCTTGATCTCAACACCCGCCTGTCTGCCCAACGCGAGCGCACCTCATCAACCTTCCTCGAGAGCGAACTGAAAAAAGCAGGGATTGATGTAAATCTTCGCACCCGCTATACTCCGGAAGACTGGGATGGTTTCAGAGAAAAACTGGAAGCTTCAAACATCCAGGACAAAGAATTAATTCTGCGTGTTTTATCGATGTATACAGATCCTGAAGTAAGAGAGCGCGAAATCAGAAACCTCGCTTCTGCCTTTACTCAGATCGCCGACGATATTCTGCCACAGCTGCGTCGTGCAAAACTGCTTACCAGTGTTGATCTCATTGGAAAGACCGACGAAGAGATTCTGGCCCTTGCCAACTCCAACCCTTCTGCACTAAATCCGGCAGAATTGCTCTACGCTGCAACCCTTGTAGAAGATGCCGACAGCAAACTCAAAATTTACAATGCATTCCAGACCGTTTATCCTAACGACTGGAGAGGTCCCAACAATGCCGGTTTTGTATTGGTAGGACAAATGAAATATGCAGATGCCAAACCACTGTTCGAAAAAGCTGAGCGTCTCAAAAACGATGAGCCTATTATCAAGAACAACCTTGGTGCTGTTGCCCTCAGAGAAGGTAATGTTCAGCGTGCTGAAGAGCTCTTCGGAGCGGCATCAGGTGCTGGCGACGACGTTAATTACAACCTTGGTATTGTTAGCATCATGAAAGGCGAATATGCCCGTGCAAATCAATACTTCCGTAACTTCTCGAACCCCAATACCGCACTGGCAAAAATCATGACCGGCGACAACAACGGTGCAACCCGTGACCTCGAAAACTGCACACGCCCGAACTGCTTCATGAAAGAATATTTGCTGGCAGTTATTGGAGCTCGTACAGCAAAAGACAACCAATTGTTCGAAGGATTGAAGAAAGCTATCGAATACAATCCTGCCATGAAGGAAAAAGCAAAAACCGATATGGAGTTTGCCAAATACTTCAGCAACCCACAATTCAGGGCATTGGTCGACTAAGCAAAATGCTAAATATTCTATATAAAGAGGCTGTCTTTTAAGGGCAGCCTCTTTTTGTATTCAACGGCCGGAATATGACAGACGTCCTTTTGTAGCCCGCAAAAAAAGCGTATTTTCAGCCATCTATTTCATTCACTTTTTAATCAGACTGCTATGAACCATATCGACAAGTACATTCAGGAGCATAAAGATCGATTCCTAAAAGAATTATTTGGCCTGATCAGCATTCCATCAATTAGCTCAATTAAGGACCATAAACCCGACATGTACCGGGCCGCTGAGTATTGGAAGCAGTTGCTGCTCGATGCCGGAGCCGACAAAGCCGGTATATATGAAACTGCGGGCAATCCGGTTACTTATGGAGAAAAGATTATAGACCCCCAATTGCCCACTGTTTTGGTCTATGGACATATGGACGTTATGCCTGTCGATCCGATCGAAAAATGGATTACCCCACCTTTTGAACCCGTAATCAGAGATGGGAAAATATTTGCCCGTGGTGCCGACGACGATAAAGGTCAGAGCATGATGCACGCCAAAGCTTTCGAATTGATGGTTAAAACCAATACCCTACCCTGTAATGTAAAATTTATGATTGAAGGGGAAGAAGAGATTGGATCGCCCAATTTGGGTGCCTGGTGTGAAGCCAACAAAGAGATGTTAAAAGCCGACATAATACTGGTGTCAGACACATCGATGATTGCCCCTGATATACCCAGCATTACTACCGGACTTAGAGGCCTTGCCTACTGGCAGGTTGAGATAACTGGTCCATCACGGGATTTGCACTCCGGACTTTTTGGCGGTGCTGTGGCCAATCCCATCAACGTACTCAGCAAACTGATTGCCCAAATGGTCGATGATGCTGGAAAAATAACCATTCCAGGATTTTATGATGACGTTTTAGAGGTATCACCTGAAGAACGCGCTTTGTTGGCAAAAGCCCCCTTTAGCGAAGAAAAGTACAAAGCGGCCATCCAGGTCGATGAACTGGCGGGGGAGATAGGATACTCCACCATGGAGCGCACCGGAATCAGACCTTCGTTCGACGTATGTGGAATCTGGGGAGGATATACAGGAGAAGGGGCTAAGACGGTTCTGCCCTCAAAAGCCTATGCTAAAATCTCCACCCGTTTGGTTCCCAATCAGAACCACAAAAAAATTGAATCATTATTTGCGGATTATTTCCGGGCAATTGCGCCTAAATCGGTAAAGGTTGAAGTCAGCTATTTGCACGGCGGACAGGGATATGTATGTCCAATCGACCTTCCTGCATACCAGGCAGCAGAAAAAGCATACCAGGATGTATATGGAAAACGACCTGTTCCTGTCAGATCAGGAGGAAGCATTCCCATAATTTCAACCTTTGAACAGATTCTGAATACCAAATCGGTGCTGATGGGATTTGGTCTGGAATCGGATGCCATCCATTCGCCCAATGAAAACTATCCCCTCGATCAGTTTTTTAATGGCATTCGGACCATCCCCAGGTTTTACGACTATTTTGTGCAATTGCAGAAATAGGGAGTAATTCGCCTGAAATTGATAAACCACACATGCCCATGAAAACCAGTACACGTTTAAAGAAGATTGCCGTTAGAATCGCTGTAGTTATTGCCGCCATCGTGCTTTTGTTTATGCTGCTCGCCAGCTATAGAGTCCGCGACCGGCACCCGGGATACCATGTTGACCTTACCATCAAAACCAGTGAGCCCGGAAGAATTATGGCAGGCTTTTCAGCCCTTTCTATTACACCGGTGATTGAAGATACCTGGAACGACGTTGACGGCAACGCAAAGTATGAGCCCAAAAAGGGAGATACCTACAACGATAACAACGGCAATGGGAAATTCGATGCATACTGGTTGGCAG
>DIUI01000099.1 GCA_002428215.1 Prolixibacteraceae bacterium UBA6162 | reverse complement strand
GTACTTAAATTTTCGCGCACTGCAGCCAACACCTCAAAGCCATCCATCTCGGGCATCATAATATCGCAAAGTATCAGATCAGGAGAAGTTTCAAGTGCCAGCCGAAAACCAACTTTTCCGTTTTCGGCCTGGGAAACATTATACCCCTCGAAGGTCAGAATCTCGGCAATATCCTGCCTTAACGCATTTTCATCTTCAATGAGGAGAATTCTCTTATTCATATTTACGACCCCTATGTTTCACGTCCTGAATGTTTTACACTACATCCATAAAGGGAACAGTGTTTTTACCTTACGGAAGCCATTATGGGTAAAACCACATATTTCGCTTTAGGAATTACTAATCAAACGGACTAATCCCTCAAAATTAAGCTTCTTTTTCAATAATCGGCAACGAAACATAAAACTTTGTTCCAATTTTATGTTGATTATCAACCCAGACACTGCCCTTGTGCAAATCGATATTATCCTTTACGATAGCCAGCCCCAGTCCGTTACCTTCAATATTCCGAACATTGACTGACCTAAAGAATGGAGTAAAGAGGTTTTCCAAATCATGATTTGGTATTCCAATACCATTGTCGCAAACACAAATTACAATCGATCCGTTCTCGATATTCAGGTTAACAACTACCTCCGGCGTGGGTTGCGAATATTTAACCGCATTAGACAACAGATTGATTAACACCTGTAGTATTAATAGCCTGTCGCCCCAAACCGGCAAATAAGTATGGGGTGTCCGTAGCTCAATCACTCCCTTTATCCAATAATCGGATTCTACATCCTTAATCGCCTGCCGGCAAAGCATCGCAAGATCAAAAGTAGAAGGATTAAAATTCGTCTGCCCTGCCTGAATGCGTGAAATTTGCATTACGTTGGTAACAATTTCGCCCAGATGTTGCGCCTTGGTTGTAATATTTTCAAGCTTGGATGCAATCTGCTCGCGACTGTATTTATCCCAATAATTGAGCAGTGCCGCTCCCGACATCAAAATCGAACTTAATGGGGTTTGAAACTCATGTGAGGCTGTTGAAACAAACCTCGATTTTAATTCATTCAGCTCTTTTTCGCGCTCAATACTTTCGCGCAGCGATTTTTCGAGCAAAATCCGCTCGGTTACATCTCGTGCAGCGCCATAAATCAGGTTTCCAACCATTACACTGTGCCACTCAATATTCCGGTATTCGCCCTGAGAGGTAAGATACCGGTTGGTAAAACCAAACACACTGCCCTGTTCTCTTAAGATTTCAACAGCCTCATAGGTAAGAGCAATATCGTCGGAATGAAGCAAATCAAAAAATCGTTTCTTCCTAATCTCTTTCAACGAAAACCCCAGAACATCTTCCCATGCCTTGTTAAGTTCTATAAACTGTCCGTCGAGTGTGGTAATACAAAGCAAGTCGAGCGATACGGTAAAGAACTTCTCCAGCTGATCAGTTTTTATCTGTAGGGCGGTTTCAATCCTTCTGCGTTCTTCGATCTCATTAAGGAGCGATAGATTACTGATCTCAAGCTCGTGGGTGCGGATTGAGATCCTTTCTTCTAGATTCAGGTTCATATCCCTGATTTCATTTTCGATTTTTTTGTTGTCGGTAATATCCTGTTTTATGGCTAGAAAATAGATGATTTGTTCATCCTCACTGAAGATGGGCGAGATAGAAACCTTTTCCCAAAAAAGATCACCACTCTTCCTTTTATTCTGCCATTCGCCCTGCCACTTCTTTCCAGCCTTAATGGTTCTCCAAAGCTCTTCATAAAGCTTTGGGTTGGTTAAACCCGATTTGAATATTCTTGGATTTTCACCAAGAAGCTCTTCTGCGGTGTATCCCGATGCATCGAGCACCGCCTGGTTGACATAGATTATTGTTCCCTCGGTATCGGTAATTTCGATAGCGACCGGACTCTGTTCAACAGCCATCGAGAGCTTTTTGATTTCAAGCTCCCGATTGATTTTGTCGGTAATATCTTCCTTAACGGCAATAAAATGGGTTATCTCGCCTAAGCTACTGGTGATGGGCGCAATGGTGGAGGACTCCCAGTAGAGCTCACCATTTTTCTTTCGGTTTTGGATGATCCCCTTCCACTCCTTACCATGGGTAATGGTTTTCCAAAGATGATTATATACCTTCGATTGAGTTGCTCCTGATTTTAAAATACGGAGGTTCTTTCCAATTAATTCGACACTGCTGTAGCCGGTAGTCTGCTCAGTCCTGGGGTTTACATATTCAATCTCCCCATTGCGGTTGGTGATAACGATGCTCACAGGGCTTTGCTCCACGGCAGTGGATAGTTTTCTAATCTCCTCCTCTGCCTTTCTGCGGGCAGTGATGTCGCGGCTGATAATGCTGCTGGATTGCAAGTTGCCGGATTCATCGTACAGATAAGCTGCGTTATCTTCGAGCCAAATAAATTGTCCCTCGTGATGAAGAGCTCTGTAGGTATAAGTTGATCCGGTTTGATTGCTACCCACTGCTTTATGAATACTTCGCACTACTGAGTCATAGTCTTCTGGATGAACCAGATTCTTCAGATAGTTGCCCTCAAAAAGGAAGTGATCGTCTGCGTTGTAACCAAGCTGTTTGAGATAAGCTGGGGAGGCATATACCAATTGATCTAAGTCATCGAGCACCAGAAGTCCATCGCTAGTATTCTCGGCAATAAACTTATATTTCAACTCACTCACCTGCAATGCTTTTTCTGCCGCTTTTCGGTCGGAAATGTCTGTAACAAAACCTTCGAGATACGGAACACCTCCGGCATCGAAAATGGGCTGGCCTTTCTCCCACAACCATCGGACAGAACCGGTGGAATGCAAAATCCGATATTCAATAATATAGGGCTCGCGCTTCGCGACAGCTTCTGAGATGGTTGTTTGCAACATATCCTGATCGGCTGGCAATACAAGCGCGTAAAAGGTTCTCATTTTTTCAATGAGTTCACTGGAAGTATATCCTGAAACTTCAAGAATTCCATCACTAACAAACTCCATGGCATTTTCGGCATCAAACCTACACCTGAATGCGAACCCCTTAAGGTTGTTGATAAGTGTGGAAAGTTTTCGCGTAGTTTCATGCAGCTGGCGCTCCTGCCTGTAGCGGTTCAGAACATTCACCACCGCACGGGTGAAAAGCTCGAGCAGCACCCCGTCTGATTCGTTAAAAAGATGGTGCTTTTGAACCGAATCAAAACCGGCAAACCCGATGCATTCGCCACCATCCATTATCGGCACAGTAATGATACTCAAAATCCCTTGCGGCTCTAGAATCAACCTGGCGGAGTTGTTTTTGTCGAGCGAAAGCACATCGTAAATCGTAAAAGGCTTCCCCTGCCGGTGCGCTGCCAGCCAGTCGTGAAGGTCATCAACGGGGGTTTTTTGCAGATATTCGATTTGTGGCTCAATCCCCTCGGCGCACCACTCATGGGTGTTGCTCGCCGTCATGTTGACAAAATCGTACGAGAAAAGATAAAAACGATCGGCACCAATAAACTCTCCCAGTTTTTTTAATGAATTATTGATGGTTTGGTCAAGTAATTCCTCCGGTAAGTCAATATATGCATTGGATGTTTCAATTAATAGCTGTTGCAATGCAAGCTGCTTATCGCTATTTTGTTGAGCCAGTTTAAGTTCGGTAATGTCGGTACTCATACCGCAAATTCCCCTTAAATTGCCATCTGATCCATATACCGGAAATTTGGTGGTAGAAAAATAGGCTCGTTTCCCATCTCTTTCAAACCAATCCTCTATCGTGAAGGGCTGCTCCATTTCCCGCACCTTGTAATCAAGATCACTATAAAGTTCTGCGAGCTCTTGCCCGTATAACTCAGCGTCGGTTTTCCCAATGGCCTCTTTAAGTTCAATGCCGGTGAGTTTGCTCCAGGCTGAATTTGCATTGACCATGCGGCCTTCAGGATCTCGCAGATAAATAACGGTGTTACTATTATCAATTATGGCAGACAGGAGTTTCTGATTCTCTAATAGGGAAGACTCCATCTGCCTTTGCAAAGTCTGGTCACGAACCAGAAAGATAATTAAGCTTCCGTTTTCAGAATCGCCGCCAACGATAGCCCCATTCACCTCAAAACTGATTTTTTCTCCTTTAAGGTTTAGGCTGGTATACGGGGTAGCCCCAAATTTTTTGCCCTCCAAAAACGCCCGGGAATTGAGCTGGGCCCTTTGGTAATCGTCGGCTATGAGAAACTCGAAAATAGATTGCCCAACAAAGAATTCAACCCCTTCGGATCCGAATAATTCAACTACCTGAGGCGAAACCGCCAATATTTTTCCCTCGATATTGGTAACAACCAACCCGTCGGGCAGGATATCGATCAGGGGTGACGAAATGAATGTATCCAGTGTAATGCTCTGGTCTGAGGTTTCAGCATTTTGATTTAACGGAACATTGATTTCAGACTTTAATGCTGCAATCTGTCGGTCTTTATCAGCGATAATCGCCTCTAGTCGTTTGATCTCTTCCGATGAATCGTCTCGCTTCCGGATATTAGGGTTGGATGTTTGTTTCATACGGTAGAATCAGACAAGCAAAGAAGTTGGTTGTTCAAAACTAGAGATTTTTTTTTCAAAAGGTGGCACCAACCTTTAACAATTTATCGCACGGACACTGATATGAGACTTATAAACGCTGCTATATCATTGCATAGACTAAAGCCTAACCATGAATTATTCGCCCCTTAACCAAAGCTCATTGAACACAGTGTAATGAATACTTTTCGACCCATCTTTTAAAAAATGAGAATAGGTAACATGAAACTGACCCTCGGCATCCTGCACAATTGCCGGATAGTGCGAACGGGTGTCAATATCGTCGGCAATCTGCTTTTCGTAGGGCCAGGTTGCACCCTCATCTTCAGAGAGTGAAACCGTGAGCCTGTGCCTGCCGGTTTCGGTATCATTATTTATCAGCACCCAGTGTCCGCTGAGGGTAGTAACGATATCGCACAAAGTGCCGGAATTGTGAAGTTCGGTATCTCTAACACTGGACCAACTCTCACCATTATCGGTTGAGCGGCTGAAGTGCAGGCGCTTTGGAGGAATGCCATTGTCGCGCATATAAGCCACCAGGTCGCCCGAAGCACACTGGGCAATTGCTGGCTGAATGTTGCCACCACCGACCAAAGGGGTACTGCTTTTCCAGGTCTCTCCCCAGTCGTCGGTATAGGCCATAATCGAAATACTGAAACCATCGGAATAGAGGGGCACAATCATGCGGCCACTTTGGGTCACTATTGGTTTATTGGCTGTTTGCCAGCCCATCCGCCTGAAATAGGGATATCCAAGCGTTGTTTCGTCCGATTGTCCATCGAGTTCCATAACTCTCCCGGCTCTGAGCATATTTTCGCCCTTGGCCATCGAAACCATATGGGCAGCATGATTCCCCCAGCGCTCTTTGTATTGTTCCATTTCAGGGTTCTGCGCAATGTATTCGGTGTAATCGGCCAACTGTAGCTGTACCGAAGCCACAAAAGGATCGTCGGGCTGTATGCCTCTTTCTGTCTTTCCGCCGGGTTTCATCAGCAAATTATCCTGCCAGTTCCAAACCGGAGATCCTTCCATATCGAGGAAATCCTCACTTATTCGATATACCAGCAAGGAAGTCTCCCACTGATTGGCAATAATGGTCATCCACATGAGCCACAGACGGTTCTTCCCATCGATAAAAAGAACAGGGTTGCAGTCGGGAAATTCTTTAACATCGGCCAGTACAAAGGGAGCACTCCAACGCTCCTGTCCCTTCTTCTTGCGCGCTCCCATAATACGAACATCGTCGGCCCACCGCTCGCCACTTCCCTGGAACCATCCGGCCAGCAGGTCACCATTGGGCAGTGCCACTATGGTAGAACCATGTGCATGCTCTTGTTGGGGGGCAAAAATCTCTTCGGTAGAAAAGATGGGCACCAAATCGGCAGCAGGTTTGTTTCCGACACCACACGAGGTTACAACAAATATGGTTAGGGCAAAAATTTGGATTAAACCCAAACGACCCATCAAACAGCGCCAATGCGAAACAGTCATTAATCTTTTCATCTAATTAGCTTTATATTTTAACTCACAACACTCCTTATACCGATCCCTGCGAGGCAGGTTTACTCCATTACAGAAACAGACATTCGTTAAGGCCAGACCCGCATTAATTGCTGGCTTATACCAGAGAATGCGCCAACGAAATACCCCGGGCAGCACTGCTATTGCTTTGATGTAATTAGCACAAAATAAGCAGCAACGCATCAAAAACACCTCACCAATCTTACTTTTTTTGCATTAATTTTTGGCTTTGCCCAACTTTTTGTCTTGAAGGGCCCACCTGGCCGGATTGAAAGTTTTGTTCAAGCCCGTGAACTCTCTGATAATTGTACGGCCCACAAATTATTGTATTTTTGCACCACTTAGCCGACAAAATTGTCTTTATATATGCAGCCGCATAAAATCATATCGATTAGGCCTTTAACCAATGTTACCTATGTGGTGCGCATGGAACGAAGGTCGCTACTGTTTCAGTCCGGACAATTTATCATGCTGCAGGATCCCAAGACCCGTCAGCGGCGGGAATATTCGATCTACAGTGGTGAAAACGATGATTTTCTGGAAGTATTGGTACGCCAAATTGATGGGGGGATTGTTTCAAACCGGTTAAGTCAGCTCACACCGGGTTCTGAAATTATGTTGGACGGACCCTTTGGTTTCTTTACCCTAAGGCCCGAGACATTTCAGGGTGCCAATTCCATCTGGGTTGCCACCGGAACCGGAATCAGTCCGTTTCACAGCTATGTCCGCTCTTATCCAAATATCAGCTATACGCTGATACATGGGGTTAGAACAGCAGGTGAAGCATACGATCATCACGATTTTTCGCCAGAAAGTGTAGTATTGTGTACTTCTGCCTCTTCGCAAGGCAAGTTTAAAGGACGGGTAACTGATTTTCTCTCTGATTATGAGCCCGGTTCAGATGATTTGTTTTATCTGTGTGGCAACAGTAGGATGATTGGCGAGGTATTTGATTTGCTTACAAGCAAGTCTGTTTTGTCTACCCGTATTTTTTCGGAGGTCTATTTTTAAACCCATGTGAACCGGAGATAAAATTGGTTCCGGTTCACAACAAATTATTTTGACAAATGAAGTATCACCTTATAACCCTTGGATGCCAGATGAACCTTTCGGATGGGGAACGGGTAACCGCAGTCCTGAACGAGGCTGGCTATACATGGACCGATAATGAGGAGGAGGCAGGCCTTATTGGGATTTTGGCTTGTTCTGTCAGACAAAAGGCCATCGACAAAGTATACTCCCGGATCCACAAATGGAATCAATGGAAGAACCATAAAAATCTGATCACCTTTATTTCGGGATGCATGTTGCCCGACGACCATGAACGTTTTCTCAAGCTTTTCGATATCACTTTCCAGATGAAGGATCTTCCTTCTGTACCACTGATGATCAGCCAATATGGGGTTACCACTCCAACACATCTGAAATCGGGAATAGACCCTCACAACGAGAACATTGAGGCTTTTTGGGATGTTCAGCCTGCCTATAAGTCAGACTTCGAGGCATATATCCCCATTCAAAATGGATGCGATAAGTTTTGTACCTTCTGTGCGGTTCCCTACACGCGGGGGCGTGAGGTTTCAAGGCCATCGGCCGAAATACTTGCCGAAGTTGCATTGCTGGTAAGCAAAGGTTACGCCTCGATAACCTTGCTGGGCCAGAATGTAAACTCCTATGGTCTCGATAAAAAGGGGAGTGAAATTACTTTTGCACAGCTTCTTAGGGAAATTGGGGAGTTGGGCAACCGCTTAAACAAGGAATTCTGGGTCTATTTCACCTCACCTCATCCACGCGATATGAATGAGGAGGTAGTAGAGGTTATTGCGTCGTATAAAGCTTTGGCCAAGCAGATTCATTTACCAATGCAGAGTGGCGACGACAAAGTACTTATGCGCATGAACCGTAAACACAATATGGAGAAATACCGTTCGATTGTTCACTCGATACGCAGATTAATACCTCAGGCGACCCTCTTTACCGATATCATTGTTGGATTTACCGGAGAGACCGAAGAACAGTTCGAAAATACCCGACTGGCCATGGAGGAGTTCAAGTTCAATATGTCGTACACCGCCATATATTCTCCGCGACCCGGTGCAACCAGCCATCGCTGGTCGGACGATGTGCCTCTGGAAGAGAAAAAACGAAGGCTCCACGTACTAACCGACGAACTTCGCAAGCACAATCTTATTTACAATAAGACCCTGGTTGGACAAACTGTTCGTGTTCTGGTACGCGGAGCCGATCGAAAAGATGGTTTTCTGAGTGCGCATACAGAAGGCAAACTGATTGTGCGGTTTGCTTCGACCGAAACTACTTTGATTGGCCGCTTTGTAAACCTCCACATTACCTCTGCCACCGATTTTTCGATGGAAGGAGAATTGGTGGATATGCCGGTTTTGGCAACAGTTTAGAAATAAACTTAAGCCTTGCCGGGAGCCATCAGAACTTTTGCATCAACTGAGGCGCAACTCTTTAAATAAGCACACTCATCGGGAGTTTAAAGCACTGCTTGAACTATAGATATCCCCACGATTTCATGACCCCGAAATTCTCCTCCATGCAATCCATGGGCAATTTGCCCTGATAGGACTCCTGCTCTATTACAAAGAGGGTTGTTCCAGAATCACGCGCCAAATCAACAATCTCTTTCATGGGCAGCAATCCCGACCCAACCACGGTACTTTCGAAACTCTCTCCGTTGGCAGTGGGCACCATATCTTTTACGTGGATGTTGTCGTAACGACCCGGATATTTAGCCAAAAGATCTTTTGCCAAAGCTCCTGCAACATACATATTGCCGGTATCGAGCTGCATAACAACCTTGTCAATGTCGGTATTCTGCATCATAATGTCAAAAACAGTCTCTCCATTGAGGGTTTCACTGAACTCAAAATCGTGGTTGTGGTAGCCAAAGCGCATTCCCGAGCGTTTGCAAAGCTCACCGCATTTATTGAAAATCTCCATAAATCCTACCAGATCATCGTAGGTCTGTCGCAAACTGCCATCCAGCCAGGGACTAACCACATACTCCTGACCCATAAAGGCTGCATCGTCGACCAGTTTTTTCCAGTCGTCGGTAAAATCGCCGGCAACTGCATCCCAGTGCTGACTACCCAATACCGTATGCCCGGAAGGCATTTTCATGCCAAGATCGCCCAAAACCTTTTTAAACTCTTCGGGCGTCCAGCCATAAAAGCGGTGGTTTACATAGTTGGCATGTTCCACATGAGTATAACCCATCTGTGCAAGCCGGGTTAGTGTACCCAGCGGATCCTGGCGCATTTCATCGCGCACAGAATAGAGTTGCAATGCTGTTACAAGGTTAAGGGAAGCCGCGGTTTGCACCCCGGTCTGACAGGCCAATCCAGGAATCAGTGCAGTACCCGTAATGGCTAAAGCACCTGCCTTCAAAAAATCTCTTCGTGTTCTCATATTCAATTTATTGGTGGAAAAACTATAAGGGCACTTTGATAGTTAAGGGATTAAAACTACCCAATATTTTTCATCTCTGCAACCCTTTTCATAACAGCAGATATGGACAGAAAACCATCGGGATATAGTCAACACAGCCCAAAAACAGAGGCAAACTGTTGTATTTCGGATTTAAGCCTATTGCTCCGCATGACGATGATATACAATTACTTATAGACATGCATCAATATACATACTTATAAAATCTCCTGGCTCCCTGAAACAATGCAAGAGGTTTTGGGGGAGTCGACAAGCTGCTATTTATCAATATGTGGATGGAAGATATAAAACAGACTGCTATCTTTGCAAGGAACTAAATTAAATGAAAAAACTTCTCTTTTACTGGTTTATTCTGGGTTACTTGGCGATGGTTAAGCCCGCGGCCAGTCAGTCTTTACCGAATGACAATCTGCTTAAAATCGATTCGTTGCTGATGGAGTATAAGATTGCGCTCTCCGACACAGCAAAAGTAACGCTGCTTGGGGCCCTTGCCACTGAATATTCCATCAACGATTTCGCTACTGCCTTGGACTATGGACATCAGTCACTCAATCTTGCAGTGAAAACAGGCCTCCTCGATTACGAATATTCGGCCACAATGAAACTGGGTGATCTTTATTTCAAATTAGGGCTGCTGGAACAGGCTACCCAATATTTCACCCGACAAAAAGAGTTGGCAAATATTACAAACTCTCCACGGCATAAAATTATGGCCACCATCAACTGGTCAACTTTGTATGCGGTTAACAAAGAATACGAAAAAGCAGTAGATATTATGCTGGAGGCATTGGTGCTGATTGATGATTTCAATAAGGAATATAACAACAACGAACTGTTAGAGGGTCAACTTACCCTATACAACAACCTCGGGAATATCTATTCGGCTCAGGGAATGTATGAAGAGGCTCTGGTATTTCTCAAGAATGGAATTGAACTGGCAAGAAACACTCAAAACTTCGACAGGTTATCCATTTCCATTCTGATCAATTATGCCAACTTGAACATTGCCTTGGGGAATTTTGACGAGGCGTTCGAATATCTCGAAGTCTCTCTCGACAAAGCCGGGGAACTTGGCGATCTCACCATGTTAGCTGCTGCTATATTCTACTACGGGATGGTATATGAGGCCATGGATCAACAGGAGAAAGCTATTCAATATTTTACCCAAAGCTATCTAAAGGCCGAACAATCTGGAGGTGTAATCCTTCAGATGGAAGTATCCGACAAAATCTTCAGCATATACGAAGCCAAGGGGCAAGCCGACTCCGCTTTAAAATACCTGCGGTTGAGAAACAAATTCAGTGAGCAGGTAAAACTGGAAGAGAGTGGGAGAAAGGTTTTGCAAAATGAGATGAATGAGAAATTTATCGCACTCGAACTGCTGTATATTCAGGACAAACGAAACAAAGCCATACGCAATGGAGTTGCCTCGATGTTGGCTCTTTTGGCAGTTGCGGTATTGATGTTTCTGGTTTGGAGATCGATGAAACGTTTGCAAGAAACAAAGCTGCAAAAACAGAAAGCCGAAATTGCTGCCAGGAATCTTTCGTCCGAAAAAAGTCAATTAATTAGCCAGATCGACCTGAAAGAGAAACAGCTGGCAACCTATACCCTGCAAAAGATTCAGTACGATGGGATGCTCGAGGAACTTGCCAGCAAAATTGAAATCTCCGCCCTCGATAATACCCGCGATATTTCGGGCAACATAAGACACCATATTCTTAAACTCAGCAAAAGTAAAGACAAAGCAATCTGGAAAGAATTCGAACTTCGATTTGAGAAGGTGCATGTTGGATTTTATCAGAGTCTGCATGAGAAGTTTCCCAATTTAACCCCCAACGAACGAAGAATATGTGCCTTTCTGCGGCTCAATATGACGACCAAGGAGATTGCTGAAATTACCGGAAAGTCGCAGCACAGCATCAACATTGCAAGAACAAGGCTCCGCAAGAAACTTCACCTCACCAATACCGATACCAGCCTGATTGAATTTTTATCCTCCTTCTGATGAATGAACCCCATTTATCAGGCTCGAGATAGTATTCATTCTCCATAACAACCCTGTTCATTCTCTCCAGCATTACGATTGGCTGTTTCAAGCATTCGAAGAAATTGTTCATATATTCTTGAGCCAGCCACATCATTGTGTGGAAATGAATGATAACCCATCGGAACAGAGTTTTTAAACTCTAATTTCGAGGAAATGAATCTGCAATGAGCGCAAAACTCAATGTTGTATCATTAATGTATCGTACCTTAAATTGGATATGCCATGCATAGGCTTTTACTTTGCAAAGCCCTTGCAAAGTTCAATTTCGTTTATGCACCCATCACATAAACCACGCTTTGCATGAAGATATTCTCTAAACACCCGAATGTTTTGGCAGCATGTCATTAGCAACCAAAACACTTCAAGATTCCTCGCAAAAAGAGGAATCTTTTTTTTGTGCAGTTGGTGAGATTCACCTAAAAATATCAATCCACCAGTTAACCTTGTAAAACAGGTAGATCGGCAAATTATATCAACCTGCTGCTAATAGATTAAAAATGGAGGATGCTCCATTACCCGGTAAATTGGGTCTCTTTGCCATCGAAAGGCAATCACTCTAATTGGTCAGGAATAAAGAAATTGGCGCACAATCCCTCTATAACGGCTTAAACGATCCGGGATTAACGTCGTGCATCATGGCGTAAACCAATGCGTAAATCTGCTCAACGTTGGGCTTGGAGAAATACTCTCCATCGATGCCATAGGCGGGGCGATGTTCCTTTGCCGACAGAGTACGGGGAGCAGAATCGAGATAGTCGTATCCACTTTGCTCCTCGAGAACCTTTTGCATCATATAGGCGCTGGCCCCTCCGGGCACATCCTCATCGACAAAAAGAATCTTTCCGGTCTTCCGCAGCGAATCCACTATGCGGTGCTCAGTATCAAACGGCATAAGCGTTTGTACATCGATAACTTCGACCGATATTTGACGGCGTTTCAACAGGTGGGCAGCTTTAACCGCATGGTTGACATTCCAGCCATAGGTAACCAGCGTAATATCGGTTCCTTCTATAATAACCTCTGGAACTCCCAATGGCACTCTAAACTCACCAAAATTAAGCGGAGCCGGTTCTTTCACATTATATGCCTTTAGTGGCTCGATTACCAGTGCGGGATCGTTGGCCTGTAGCAGGGTATTGTACATTCCGGCTGCCTGGGTCATGTTTCGCGGAACACAGAGGTAAATTCCCCTCAGCGAACCTAAAATCATTTGCATAGGAGAACCGGCATGCCAGATCCCCTGAAGTTGGTGACCCCGTGTTCTGACAATAAGCGGGGCAGCTTGCTTGCCCATAGTGCGGTATTGCATACTGGCCAGATCGTCGCTTAGCGTCGACTGTGCATAAATTAGGTAATCGAGGTACTGGATTTCGGCTATGGGCCGGAAGCCTCTGAGGGCTAACCCAATTCCCTGGCCAATAATCGTAGTCTCTCTGATACCGGTATCAGAAACCCTGACACTGCCAAAACGTTCCTGAATGCCTTTCATACCCTGGTTAACATCACCCAGCTTTCCGGTATCCTCACCGAAAGTTACGAGGGTTGGATGTTTTTCGAAAAGCACTTCAAAGTTCCGGTTTAGAATTTCAGATCCGGTTATTTCTTCTGGTTGATCAGAATAAGCAGGTTGAACAGGGGCAACCTTAACTGCAGAATCATCGCCTTCGCGGTAGAGTTGCCGACTGTAAAAATTGTAACTCTGATTGCCAAAACGTTCGATCCATTCAGTAAGATCGTGGTACTCTGCCATCAGCTCTTCATGGTCGAAAATATCGAACGAAATACGGCGGGCAAAGCTGTGAAGTGCTCTTCGGGTAGGAAATATTTTTTCAACAATCGCTCTAAGTTCACCTGAAAAATCAATCGATCCCTGAGTTCGCTTTGCTACCCTCTGAACAATTGCACTGAGGGTTTTGGTCTCCTCACGATAACTGTCGGTATAATTCTTCCATGCGGTATCGCGCGCCTGCCTAGCCAATTTCGCCGCTTCGCGCTCCAGTTTTTCGATCAATTCAAGTTCGGCAATTCCTGTTTCCAGAATATAGTTTCTGAATTGCCGCAGGCAGTCGTATTCCTGCTCCCATTCAAGACGTTCCTTGGATTTGTATCTTTCGTGCGAACCCGAAGTTGAATGGCCCAATGGTTGGGTTACCTCACTTATATGAAACAGTACGGGTATCTGCTTTGTGCGGCAAACTTCAATACCTCGTGCAAAGGTGTCGACCAGCGCCGCATAGTCCCAGCCCCGGCAACTGTATATTTCAATTCCGTTGGTGTCATCCTCTTTTTGAAACCCTTCGAGTGCTTTGGATATACTTGACTTTGTGGTTTGAAGCTCAATAGGGACACTGATTCCAAATCCATCGTCGTAAACCGCTACAGCAAGAGGGACCTGCATTACAGCAGCTGCATTGATGGTTTCGAAAAACATGCCTTCCGAAGTACTGGCATCGCCAATAGATCCAAAAGCAACTTCATTCCCCGACACATTGTTCTTTAGATGATTTTTGAGCTTGGGGTCAAGCCTTACCATCTTCGATGCCTGAGCAAGTCCAAGCAATCTTGGCATCTGCCCTGCTGTTGAGGAGATGTCGGATGCCGAATTGAAACGATCCATCAGGTTACTTATGCTACCGTTTTGATCGATATTTTGTGTGCTGAAGTGGTTGTTGAAGTTTCGCCCTCCGGTTGAAGGATTAATTTCCAGGTCTGTGTCGCCGTAGATCATGGCAAAGAACTCTTCGGGTTGTAGCAGACCAAGTGCCAGCATAAAAGTTTGGTCTCGATAGTACCCCGAACGCCAGTCGCCCTTTCTGAAAGCCTTTGCATAAGCAATCTGAGCGAGTTCCTTCCCGTCGCCAAAGATACCAAAATGGGCCCGTCCGTTGTGGACCTCCCTGCGGCCCAGCAAGCTCAGCTGTCGGCTTAAAAAGGCCAGACGGTAATCGTTGAGGGCCTCAGCTGCCTCCAATCGGTTTTCTTCTACAAGGGCTGTTTCTTCCATTTGCATGATTCGGTCGAGTTTCGATGCACAGCTAAAATTTTCCTGACAAACCTACCAAAAATAGTTCCTAAATAACACCACAAATGCCGTTTTGTTTCCTGTACGTGCGAATGGATTACCACAAATATTATTGCCCATCGACCAGTAAATTGACTCCAACAGGCCTTCTACATCATGACCTAACGCCTATTGATTGGCAAAAAGGGGTTTAATTTGCTCAGTTTTCAAATATTTAAGTAAATCGTATCTTTAACACCGATTGCAATACCATACTTAACCCTAAGATATATGATGCGAGGATCGTTAAAAAGGCCGCCCGAGGTTGAAACTGATTTGAGCGGATTTCAGCTGTTTAAGAAATTGACCGAAGAAGAGTTCAACCGATTAAACTTCGAAAAATCTTGTGCCTACTATAAAAAAGGAACTATTGTATACCGTGAAGGAAGTAGGCTTACCGGATTTTTCTGTGTAACGAGGGGGATTGTAAAAATCTTTAAAACCGGTATGGATGGCAAAGAGCAGATTATCCGCTTTGCCAAAAAAGGCGAAATCATCGCCTACCGCTCCCTGTTGAGTCAGGAGCTGGCCTGTACCACTGCCAAAATTATAGAAGAGGCTGTTTTGTGTCATATTCCGTATCAGACCCTGCTGTACCTTATACAACACAATTGGCAGTTTTCGCACCATATGCTGCAAATTGTTTGTCGCGAACTGCGCGAGGCCAACGATTACATTACCGACATAGCACAAAAATCGGTTAGGGAAAGGCTCGCCGAAGTATTGCTGCTGCTGAAGGACAGCTTTGATTTAGACCCACAAAACACGCTGCAGATTTCGCTCACACGCGAGGAGCTTGCCAATACCGTTGGAACAGCAACCGAATCGGTTATCAGATTGCTGTCGGAATTCAGGCAGGATAAGCTGATTGAACTCGATGGCAGACGCATTAAGTTCATCAACATTCCGGGCTTGCAAAAAGTTGCCGGAATCTAAGCCCTCTGAATCCAAACAAACTGGCATGCAGGAAAGGCATCTCGATCGCAGAAAATACTTCAACGAGCAGGTTGTCACTACCACAAAATATGTAATTCCTTATTTGAAGGACTACTTTTCGCCGGGTGAGAAAAAGCGGGTACTTGAAATAGGTTGTGGCGAAGGGGGAAACCTCCTACCCTTCCTTGAGGCCGGATGCTTTGTTACAGGGATTGATTTGTCTGAAAACAAAATAGAAAAAGCAAGAGCCAACTTTACCGGACACCCGAATAGCAGCCACCTGCTTTTAATTTGCGACGATGTATACCTTTTGGGCGAAACAGCGGGTAGATTTGATCTCATTTTTCTGCGCGATGTTATCGAACACATCTATGATCAGGAGAAATTTCTTCATTTTGTTAAGCGGTTTTTAAACCCCGGAGGATCCATCTTTTTCGCTTTTCCTCCATGGCAAAATCCATTTGGCGGACATCAGCAGATTTGCCGCAACCGCCTGTTGTCGCACAAACCCTGGTTTCATTTACTCCCCCGTTCTGTTTATACAAAAATCCTCCGACTGGGAGGAGAAACGGAGGCAACCATCAATGCACTGCTCGAAATCAGGGAGACCCGACTTACCATAGAACGATTTGAAACCCTGCTTATGCAGCAGCAATATCGAACTTTACGCAAGTCGTACTATCTGATTAATCCCAATTACGAGGTTAAGTTTGGCCAAAAGCCCCGACTGGTACCTGCATTCCCGGGCAAAATTCCATGGCTGCGTAATTTTGTAACCACTACCGCATATTATTTGGTCGATTTGCCTACAGACTAAACAATGGATGAGATTCAGAAATATCGCGTACCCGAAGGAGTTCATAATACAAGGCTCAGTAATTATGGTCCTGCAATTTTTGAAGGAATTTCAAGCCGTTCGGCCTTAAAGCGTATCATCAAAAGGGGCGAAATCCTTGTAAACGGATCAGTCGCAACCACCGGAATCCTTATAAACAGTGGTATGGAAATATCGTGGGTTCAACCAGACCGTAAGCCTGCCATGCCCTTTGAATTCCCCGTTGAGGTGTTGTATGAAGACGACTTTTTGGCAGTTGTAATCAAACCCGCCGGACTGGTCGTAAGCGGTAACCGTTTCGACACTTTGGAGAATGCGGTTAACGGAATACTTCAGCCATCCGGGGATTCAGATGCTTTGCATCAATTTCGTGCAGCGCATCGACTCGACAAAGACACCTCGGGGTTGCTCTTAGTGGCCAAGACCAGCAAAACAAGGCTCAAATTAGGAGATATGCTGGAGCAGCGGGAAATCGATAAAATATATTTGGCAATTGTTATCGGGCAAACTCCCGAGCATGGAATTATTGAAAGGCCCATAGGAGGAAAAAATGCCGAAACAAGGTTCCGGCGTATCGACCTCAGGCCTTCGCTGATAAGCGGCTGGTTGTCGCTTCTTGAACTAGAGGCAATTACCGGAAGAAATCACCAGTTGCGAATCCATTTGTCGTCTTTGGGATATCCAATTCTGGGTGACAAATTGTATGGGGATCCCAATTTTTTGTTGCGGGGGAAAGGCTTGTTTCTTTTTGCCCGGCAACTCCGTTTTACTCATCCTGCTACCGGAGAAAAATTGGAATTTACATTACCAACCCCCCGGAAATTTACCAGATTTCTGGAAGGGGAAGAGGGCCGATACCGAAAATACACCTCCTGACTTACTCCTTCTGCAAGGGCAGTACTTGCTATTTCGGCTCCCAGTAACAAACTTTGGGAGATACAATCTTGCCTTCGGTTTTAAGGACCTTCATGGCCTTATCTACCTCTTTTTTATCGAGACCCGCTACATCGGCAATTTCACCTGCTTTTAAAGGTTTTCCGGCCAATTTCATAGCCTCCAGAACTTTTTCGGTGCTCATAATTTACAGAATTTGGTGAAAAGATTCCTGATTTTTGATTGTTGAAGCAAAGCTATAGATTTTTGGCCAAGTCAAAAAATAGAAATACTCTCATCCATATTCAGACCCGGAAAAAGATCCATCAGCTTTGACGCTTTCAACAATAAAGTGCGGCTGGGTCTATTTAGTCTCGCTTATGGTACCATTGATCCGAAAACTTCCGCTGGCATGGTTGCCACTTTGGGACATCGGATCCATCCGCACATTTTCAAAGCGTACCTTTAGTGGATTCAGGCTTTCATAATGAACAGTGCCGGTGGAGGCTTTGTAAGTGCTAATCTTTAAGTCGGCAGTTACATCGTTGATAATGATTCCAGGATGACCGGTAGTGGAATTTACCACACAAAAACTACCCACTTTTACGCAGCTATACATGGTTGCAGAGGAGGTGAAAATCAGCTGTACCGAGTTGGTTGTGCCGGTAGTGAGCGCCAGAGTATAAACTCCGTTGCTACCGTCGCTTTTTTCCACCAA
>DIUI01000041.1 GCA_002428215.1 Prolixibacteraceae bacterium UBA6162 | reverse complement strand
CTGCAGTGCGCGAAAATTTAAGTACCAGGCTAACGCCTTTTATAATGCTCACCGCTTTGGCCGACCGCGAAAATTTCAGATCGGTGATGGAGCAGGGCGCCGACGACTACATAGCAAAGCCTGTAGGTATTGCGGAATTACTAAATGCTATTCAAGGTCAGTTCAGGAAGTCCGATGATGTGAGTCAGTATACCGAATCGGCCCTCGATAATCTGCGGCACGATTTGGTGCGTAAACTTCCTTCGGAATTGAGTTCACCCCTCGAAGAGATTATTGCTTTTGGAAAATTGATGCAGGAATATTCCACCTCAATTCGTCCAGCCAAAATAGCCGAATATGGAAAGAAAATCTACGAAGGAGGAATACGGATACACCGGTCCATGCAGAATTATCTTCTCTATGCACAGTTTGAACTAAATAGTGTTGACATTACTCAGAATCGTTCATTAGAAGATGTAGAGCTACTTTGCCGTCAGATTGGTCTCGAAACCGCTAAACGTTACGAACGAATGCACGATTTGCAACTCAATACCACTTCGACTCTGGTGAATGCAAATCCCGAGTATATCAAAAAAATTGTTGAGGAGCTTGCTGACAATGCCTTCAAATTCAGTAAGTCGGGTAGCCCGGTTCAATTGGTGTGTAACAATTCGGAAGGCGACTTCCAATTGCTTGTCATAGACCGTGGGAGTGGCATTTCGCAAAACGACATAAAAAAAATAGGGGCACATATGCAGTTTGGAGTTCAAGGTTTCGAAAAATCGGGGATTGGGCTTGGTCTCATCATTGCCAAGCGGATTACCCAAATGTACAGCGGTGAATTCGAAATTGAGAGTACGGTCAATAAAGGCACCTACATCAAAATTAAGCTGCCGGCAAAGTGAGAGATTACGCCTGGAAGCAACACAAAAGCTATTTGCCCTTGGTTAGTGATACAATTGGACTTTGTGGTTGTAAGATTAATATAGGCCCAGGTCACGAAATTCAAGATATCCCATAGCCGGTTGTTTGTCGTTGGCAGTATGACAATAATTGATAATTTCTGCTTCATCGTTGCTTTCAAACTGCAATTCGAAGTGGGTAAACGGATAGAAGCCCCCAACCCTCCAGAATACATTTCCTTCGCGTTTGTCACGCAGCGCAATATATGCACTGCCGCTGTAGGCTTGTTTGTTTTCCAGATACATGTCGAGGAGAATTTCGAGTGTTCGGTTCATTGTACTTTTAAGCAAAAAAATAGTTTACGTAGAAAGTTAACCCTACATAATGGCCAGACATGAACAATATTTATCATATTTTAGACATACTGATGGTACAAATAGCATACAATTGGGTACGATGGGTTGATATACCATTGATTAGTCATCGTATTCATACAGGGTATTGATTTCTCAATTGCATAGAACAATAGAAATTCTCAAAGGTGTATGCCCAAAGAAATTTACCAGGGGTGCCTGAAAGGAACATTTCGGTTCTTTAACAGGAATATTGTAAATGCTGATGCAAAATGTTGCTTTATCCTAACCCCGGAAGGTTATTGTGCAATCAGAAACCCCTCCTGTAATTGGATTTGATTCTCCTGCAACAGTTACACCAAGAACAAGCAAAGCCTGTAGGGAGCTATCCTGATATGCGATAACAAAACAAGGAGAATCTAGCACCGGTATCTCTATCCGGGCTTGTCGCCGAAAAGAAACGTTTGTGCCGCTATTTTAATTGAGCGATACCACAACCGCATCTTCAAGCAGGATATCGTAGAAATATCCGGCCCCGAGGTCTTTATTGAGGACTACTGTGCCAACACAGACCACTTCGGAGTTGATTTCAACCCGCGACTGACTGGTTACGGTAAGGTCGAAGCTGCCATTGCTGCTCGTTCCATCCTGAATGTGAATCCAGTTTTTACCCATTACGTCATTGTTCACTTTAACCACAACCCCTCTTATCTGGATCTCTTTTCCGCTGAATTCGTCACGGTTTTCGAAAAGATTTCCAATGGTCATTTCAGCTTCCGTTTTGTTGAGATTAAGATCGGCTTTCGCTGCCGCATTCTTGTCATTATGACCTGTCATGCCATGATTTATTGGCGGATGAGCCGTCTGTGTTCCGGTGGCCAGTGTAATGGTGTTGACAAAATAGATGCGGTCGAAAGTGCGGTCAAGCTCCTTGCTGTGAAAGTCGGCCATTTCAAGGGCACTATCGTAGGTGTAGATTTCACCTGGCTGAATTTCCTGACGGGAAACAGCTACCCATCGGGGAGTGGCGTTTTCAATTACACTTATGTAGGAGTATTGACTTCCTTGTACAACTTCGGTAACCAGAAACACATTAGATCCTTGCAGCAATTGCTGATCCTGGTTCGAAGATTTGTTACTGCCACATGCGGCGGCGACTCCTATTATAAAGGCAATGGCCACAATTTTAATCCAATTTTGCATGGTAAAAATATTTCTTAATTAACAATAATTGTAGTTGGTTTTCAACAGCCAATACCCTGCAACGGCACGCTGTTATACAACAGGCCAAATGTACATCAATTTTTCTTATCAGCGAAGTTTGATGCCCTACACTTATGCGGTTGCATTTTGAATTTTAGCGCTACATTTGATTAAGCATTAGCTCAATGTTATGAAAGGTACTGTTTTTATTAAGGCCATTATAATAAGCCTTATACTTGGCGCTTGTTCCCGCGGAAATGCACCTGAAACCAATGGTTGTTCCGAGCAACCCGATGAGGTTTTAAAGACCCAACTGCAGCAGCAAACATTCAACTATTTTTGGGATGGTGCCGAACCTGTATCGGGTCTGGCAAGGGAGCGACTTCATCTCGACGGGCACTACCCGCACAATGATCAGGATGTGGTTACCACCGGGGGCTCAGGTTTTGGTCTGATGAATCTGCTGGTAGGAGTAGAGCGTGGTTTTATTGATCGCCCCTCGGCCGTTGCTCGTTTAAGGCAAATTGTTGACTATCTCGACAAGGCCGACAGATTTCATGGGGTATGGCCCCACTGGTTGCACGGTCCCTCCGGCAAAACTGTACCGTTTAGTCCGAAAGATGATGGCGGAGATTTGGTAGAGACGGCTTTTCTGATGCAGGGTTTGCTTACGGTGGCACAATATTTCAGGGGGGGTAATCTTGCCGAACAGCAGCTCTCCAGCGACATCGACCGTCTGTGGCAAGAGGTTGACTGGAATTTCTATACCCGGGGAGAGCAAGTATTATACTGGCATTGGTCGCCCAATTTTGGATGGGAGATGGACTTCAGAATAGGTGGTTATAATGAGTGCCTTATACTTTATATACTGGCGGCAGCTTCTCCGACCTATCCCATCGATCCGGAAGTTTATCATAAGGGTTGGGCAAGATCAGGTGCAATTACGGCCGGAACAGATTTTTATGGACTCAATACCATCCTCGATTTTTATGAGCATAGCGACGATCCAACGGGCCCTCTTTTTTGGGCGCATTACTCCTATCTTGGACTGGATCCGCGCGGGCTTGTTGATCGTTATGCCGATTACTGGACATTAAACCGCAATCATGCCTACGGGCATTATCTCTATGCCCTCGATAACCCCCGGGGTTATGCTGGCTATGGCAAAAAAGGCTGGGGATTAACCTCAAGCTATTCGATGACAGGCTATGCCGGACATAAGCCAGGCACCGACGACCTTGGAGTAATTGCTCCAACGGCAGCTTTGTCGTCGTTTCCCTATACTCCGCTCGAATCAATGCACTATTTGCGCTATCTATACTGCGAGGCCGATTCGCTGGTGGGTAAATATGGTCCGTACGATGCCTATTCACATACCGCACAATGGAATCCGCCACATTACCTGGCCATCGATCAGGGACCGATTGCGGTAATGGTCGAAAATCACCGAAGCGGGTTGCTTTGGAACCTCTTTATGAGCCATCCCGATGTGCAGCGGGGATTAGTCAGACTCGGGTTTAGCTCCCCTCATCTGTCGAATCAATAGCAGAGCCTTTAGCCTGCTGACGAATTGTCGCATTTGCTGCGATTGTGTCCGGTTATTGGTGTGTGTTGATGACTTGAATCAATGCATCTCGGGGGGTGACTCCCGACTGCTTCCAGAGCAATTGTCCATTTTTAAACAGCGCTAGTGTGGGTACACTTTGAATCCTATACCGTGAAGCAACCGATTGGTTCTGATCGACATCGATTTTAATTATGCGCACCTTCTCTCCTAAGGTGCGGGCTACTTCCTGTAATATAGGCGACTGTACTTTACAGGGTTGGCACCAAACTGCATGAAAATCGACCAACACGGGTTTGTCTGATTGAATGATGCTGTCAAAATTCCCTTTCATATGCAATGTTTTTTCTTTTTTAATCGGGGCTAAATTCTGAATGTTTGTCTGGCATAAATGTCAAATTTAGACCATCCGGAACAGATAGTGACTTTCTATTATCAATTCCCATTCCATAGAAGGTGTCGTGGAAGTTTTGACAAGGGTTAATTCTCTAATTGTTTGCCATCATCAGGTTGACTCGGACGAGGCATCTTTTTTGGCGGGCCTCTGAAAAGTGGTTAACCTGAATCTTACTCCCATTTGACAAGACTCCCGGAAGTACGGCTTTACGCATCTCAATATTTCGAAGAAGCTAAGGTCGTGTCCAATATTAAATTATAAATGAATGAGCAGTTTTCAACCCTGCCGGCACTGAAATTTCCTTACAACCAGAAGTCCCATTGCTGTTTGCAAGATTTTTGTTGTCCGATATTTGTGTTTGTAGAGTTGAATTGATAAATTTGCACACCCAAAACGGTAAATGTTGTAGGGCCCATAGCTCAGTTGGTTAG
>DIUI01000114.1 GCA_002428215.1 Prolixibacteraceae bacterium UBA6162 | reverse complement strand
TATTTAAGGTCATTGCCGGGATATACCCTTCCAGAGGCATCTTTGGCGACCCGTTCAATACCACTTGCGCGGTAGCAGCTGGTCCAGTTTTGGTAACATTGATCAAAGAGGGCCACCTCTCTTGCGCCCTCTTTAACCAGCAATCTAACTAAAAAGTCAACCAATACCGGATCTGAATTGTAACCAGCGCCTGGCTGTTGGTTCCACGCCATGGATGGTTTTAACAAAATTCTTGATCGCTTTATGTTGAACCTTCGGGTTATTTCTAAAAGTCCGGAAGCCCGTTCTGCAAGCCATGCCAGATCGCTCCCCCGGGCAACAATAGTGGTAGGTTCAACCGGCATTCCCAGTGAGTGCATGGGGACAGCAATGGCTGCAGCGCAGCCGGCAAATGATTGTGCTAAGAATTCACGTCTTTTCATGGTTGGTTCTATCCAAGTTTGGCCCGTACCATGCGGTCCTTTTTTTGCATATCCTGTTTAACGGTAACCTCCTTAAAACCGTATTGATTAAGAAGGTTGGCAATCTCATGAGCAAAACGCTCGTTAATTTCAAAGTAGAGCGCCCCGCCGCTATTTAAATGTCTAGCTGAAAACTGAGCAATGGTTTCATAAAAAATCAGGGGATGCTCGTCTGCGACAAACAAGGCACTCCATGGCTCGTATAGGAGAACGTTCTTCGACATCTGTTTCTGTTCAGATATTGCTACGTAGGGGGGATTGCTCACAATCAGATCGTACAGCTGCCAAAATTCATATTGTTGCCATTTCAGGATGTCGGATTGAAAAAACTCGGCCTCCAGATGGTTTTTTTGAGCATTGGAGCTGGCAATTTTTAATGCTTCCTGCGAAATATCGCATCCATACATGGAAGCCAAAGGAAAGTGCTGTTTAAGGGCCAGAGCCAGGCAGCCACTACCGGTTGCTATGTCGAGGGCTTTGCCGGCAAGTTGTTCTTCTGATACAATCCATTCTGCCAACTCTTCGGTTTCGGGCCGTGGAATTAGTACTTCCGGAGAAACATTCAGCGTTAACCCTAAAAATCCGGTGCTTCCGGTAATGTACTGAATAGGAACACTCTTTTTAAGCTGCTCTACAATTTTTTTTATTGCTTCGAAGGAATTATGCGGCAACTTTTCCTGACGACGCAAGGTAAGGTCGGTGAGGGTATACTGACAAACATGTCCAAAAATGACCCTGATCAATGCTTCTACCTCCTCCGCCGGATAGTGCGAGCGTAATTCATGGCGGATGTATTGAATTGTAGGCTGCATTGTGTTATTTTTGGCAAAGTTACTTTTTTACATTCAATGGTCGACCATGCTCATTTTATGCAAAGGTGCCTTGAACTGGCTTCGAAAGGTTCTGGTTCTGCCGCACCCAACCCGATGGTTGGATGCGTTATAGTGCATCAGGGTCGAATCATAGGTGAGGGATACCACCAAACCTTTGGCGGCCCGCACGCCGAAGTCAATGCGATTGAATCGGTAGGTGATCCGGCCCTTCTTGCCAAAAGTACGCTTTATGTAACCCTGGAGCCCTGTTCCCATTTTGGCAAAACACCGCCCTGTTCATCCCTCATATTGAACCATAAGATTCCGCATGTGGTTATTGGAATTCGCGATCCGTTCGATGGGGCTTCTGGACGAGGTATTGAGCTGCTCCAGCGGGGTGGGGTAACCGTAGAGGAGGGTGTTTTGGAAAAAGAGTGCAAATGGCTTAACCGCAGGTTTTTGACTTTTCATCAATACAAACGACCCTATATAATTTTGAAATGGGCCCAAACTACCGATGGTTTTATAGACCGGGAGCGAAATAGTAATGACAGTGCCGGGCCGAATTGGATATCCAGCGAAACAGCACGCCATATGGTCCACAGGCTAAGGGCCGGGGAGTCGGCTGTTCTTGTTGGGACAACAACTGCTTTGGTTGATAATCCGCGACTTACCGTCAGGAACTGGCCCGGGAATTCACCTCTTCGATTGGTAATCGATAAAAAGCTAACCCTTCCGAAGCACCTTTCGCTTTTCGATCAATCGGTGCCTACCATTGTCTTCACAGAGCAAAGCCGTAAAAATCATTTAAACCTTGAATATGTTACCCTCCAATTCGAAGAAAATCTTCCGGTGCAGATGTTAAACGAGTTGTACCAAAGAGAAATTTTATCGCTCATTGTTGAGGGGGGAAGTTATACCCTGAATTCATTTATTGAGGCGAATTTATGGGATGAGGCCCATATTTATACCGGAAACATGCACTTTGGCCGGGGAATTCCTGCGCCAAAGCTGGCAGGAAGCCTCATACAACGCGACGATTATGACGGGACATTGTTTGAAAAATATGTGAATCCTGCAGTTAACGAATGAATTGCGAGGGGCGTCTGGCTGAAAGGATCGGAATCCCAAGTTTTACTTCTACATACTGAAAATAATAGAAAAGCCGATGGTTAACCTCTAGACCGTAATCCAGATTATGTTGGTAATCAATCGTGTTTACGAAAAACCGGGAATTAACTCCTCCTCCAACCCTTGCATTCCAGGCAGCTACATATTGCCTGTTTTGAAATTCCAGCCAGGACTGAGAGTGGTAATGAATTGGTTTGCTGTGTGACAGGTACCAACCCTCGAAACCCGGATCAAGAACTATGATTTCATAGGCAGTGGAATCACTCTCTGGTACCGGTTTGTCTTCAAGAGCAACACCAGTTAAAGGTCGCTTAAGTATACACGACGAAAAAAGGATAAGGGACCATAAAATTAAGACAAACCCAACACGGTATCTGTTTCGAAGAATATTGTCATACATATTTATTTCGTTTACCCAATAACATTGTTGATTTGAATGATTGAAAGGTCACTTCTCAGCAACGCTGGAGACGAAGATTTATACGCAAATTAGTGCAATTAGGTTATATTTAAGTGTTTTTGGGCTATCGGCCTGCAGGAATTTATAATTTTACGATTGCAGAATCAATTTTATGGGAATCGATTGGAGCTTTCAGCAACCCAGTCTGGTGGGAATAGTTTCGGTTATTTTCTTAATAACCAGTATCTCTATTGCCGTAATCATTGTTTATGAAAAGCGATCGCCTTTTAAAACAGCTGCATGGATTCTTGTTTTGGTAATGCTTCCTATTCTGGGGCTGATCTTTTATTTATTTTTTGGACAGGAGTACCGCAAGCAAAAGCTCTATTCGAGAAGAGGAATAAAAGCCTTGGGCCGGTTCAGAAGTCTTACCACCAGGCAGCTTCGAAGTTTTAACAAGCAGGAGCTTCAGCTTTCGGAAGGGGTTGGAAATTTTAAAAAAATTATCGGATTGCTCCTCAATAACTCACAGGCAATTCTCACAACCGGTAACTCTGTTAAGATTTTAAACAATGGAAAAAAGACACTGCAGGCTATTTTTGGCGCCATTGCCAAAGCCCGGCACCACATTCATCTTGAATACTATATAATCGACAATGATGAGGTTGGGTGTGCATTAAAGGCGCTGTTGATTCAAAAACGAAATGAGGGTGTAGAGGTTCGGGTTATTGTTGACGATGTGGGTAGCTGGAGCCTAAGCAACAACTACATAAGTGAACTCAAGGCTGTAGGTGTAAGGTTTGTCTCGTTTATGGAGGTTCGCTATCCCCGGTTAACCTGGAAAGTGAATTACCGCAACCACCGAAAGATTGTGGTGGTGGATGGTGAAATTGGATTTACCGGGGGTATCAACATGGCCGACAGATACGTTAAGGGTAATCCCAAACTTGGTGAATGGCGCGACACCCATCTGCAGCTCAAGGGAGATGCTGTTGCGGCGCTGCAAACAGTGTTCGCTGCCGATTGGTATTTTATGACCGGAGAGAATCTTTCGGGCGATAAATTTTTTAGGCCTTTAACTGATCTTCCAGGGGTTCCTGTTCAAATTAGTGCCAGCGGTCCGGATTCCGACTGGGACAGTATAGGTCAGGCCTATTTTACGGCCATTGCCGGAGCCCGGAAAGAGGTTTATATTGTTACGCCTTATTTAATGCCTCCTCCTTCGATTGTAACGGCGCTGAAGACTGCTGCATTGGGAGGCATTGATGTCAGAATCATTATTCCTGAACGCTCAGACGCAAAAATGCCCAAATGGTGTTCTTTCTCCTATATCGAAGAGTTACTGGAGGCAGGAATACGCATTTTTTTATATCAGAAGGGGTTTATTCACACCAAGTTATTGCTGGTCGATGGCTTTTTTGCCTCTATCGGATCTGCAAATCTTGACTTCAGAAGCCTCGAAACCAATTTTGAAGTTAACGCCTTTATTTACGATGAAAAAGTGGCCACCGAATTGCTCAAATACTTTCGGGTCGACCTGCGCAACAGCCGTGAGGTAATTCTTTCCCAGTGGCGAAAACGATCTTGGTATAGCAAAACGCGTGAATCATTTGCCTACCTGGTTAGTCCTTTGTATTGATTTTATTGTTTATTTTGACGATTACCTGCCGTCTGAATTTGCCGCATGGTTCAACACAAAAAGATCTTTTTATATGGTTAAATTATACATTTTGCTTGTCCTTTTTTCGTTTTTTGGACTGAACGGCCAAGCGCAGGAGTTGTGGAAAAAGATGCCGGTCCAGGCAGAATCCATAGAGTGTTATGCTTCTGAAACCGTTAATAAAATATTCATTCCACCGCCTCCTGAATTTACCCATCGCCTGAAGTCAGGTGGTTCTGAAACCAAATTTGTTATCAACTATATTAATTTTCCTGATAGCATCAAACCTGCATTTGAATATGCGGTGAGTATTTGGGCTTCGCTAATCTCTTCGTCGGTGCCCATTTATATCGAAGCACAATGGTTAATTCTTCAGTCTACTACCCTTGGAAGCTGCTCTCCCGGAAATTTTTACCTGAACTTTACCAATGCGCCTTTGCGCAACACTTATTACCCTGTAGCACTGGCCGAGAAGCTTCAGGAGCAGGCAATTTCGGGACCCAATAGCCCCGATATGACGGCCAGGTTTAATTCGACCATTGCCTGGTATTTTGGCACCGACGGCCAAACGCCTACCGATAAATACGATTTTGTCTCAACCGTTTTACATGAAATTGCCCACGGATTGGGTTTTACGGGTCTGTTTACAGCCGACATTCAAAATAAGTTGGGTCGCACCATAACCAGCAATCGACATGCTTCGATTTTTGATGCTTTCATTCAGGATTTTCAGCAGAATCACTTAGTCAATACAAGCGTTTATGGCAATCCATCAGGCGAATTGTATGATGCTCTGATTTCAAATCAACTCTATCATGCAAGTCCCCTGGCTATAAAAAGCCATAGCGATCAGCGCCCCAGGCTTTATGCGCCAACTACCTTTAATTCCGGCTCCAGTATCTATCACCTGAACGACTTTTCGTTTCCGTTTGGCAATCCCAATGCACTTATGACGCATGCTGCGGGAAAAGGTGAGGCCATACATAATCCCGGGCCCATCACCAAGGGAATTCTTATGGATTTGGGCTGGAAACATCTCTATTTCAGGCACGAACCTCTTGTTGATACCGAAAAGATTGATGCTCCATACGACTTTGTACTTGGCATTAACTCCGACACCGGACTGGATACTACCTCGGTTTTTCTGCACTATTCATTAAGTGAGTTCAATGAAAAGACCGATTCATTGCTTATGC
This sequence comes from Prolixibacteraceae bacterium UBA6162, assembly GCA_002428215.1. The sequence goes on along the minus strand of DIUI01000114.1, from coordinate 30,389 downwards.
AATACAATGCTGCCGACCGGTTGTTTCGAGCGTCAGTGCCTTCCATTGGATCGCCGGGTACAATGCTTTATTACTTCTCGGCCCAAGACACACTGGATCGTCAATTTACCGGGCCTGCTCAAGCTCCTGATGTCTATAATTATTTCAACTTCGGACCCGACAATTTTCTGCCGGAGATTGCACATGAACCCACTACTTTTTTGCTGACTACCGAAAAACAGCTGCCCATTACGGCCAAAGTAACCGACAATATAGGAATCCATCAGGTGTATGTGGTATTTGGCAGAAAAGGGGCCGCTCCCGACACTCTGTTTTTAACCCATACCGGAGACCACATGTTTGAAACGGTGTATACTATACCTGCCAGTGCTGTGGCTGATGGCGGCATAATCTCTTATGCAATATTTGCAGTAGATGCCTCTTCGAACCGCAATTTAGCGCGTTTGCCACAGGAAGGCACCTTTGATGTAGTTATTGAACAGATTTTTGATCCGGTAGCCTCATACCGCACCAGTTTTACGGGGGCCAAAAGCGACTTTATATTGGGCGATTTCGATATTAAGCGGGCAGATAATTTTGATTCTGAAGCCCTTCATTCTCCTAATCCATACCCCAGCCCTGAGGTCAATGATCTCTCCTATGATTTGATTTCCATGCTTCGATATCCTATAGTGGTTAAGGATGGTGGGATAGTTAGCTTTGATGAAGTAGTTTTGGTTGAACCGGGTGAGCCGGGAACCTCTTTTGGAGACGATGAATTTTGGGATTATGTAATCGTGGAAGGGAGTCGCGACTTAGGGAACAATTGGCATCCTGTTATAGATGGTTACGATTCGAGAGCCAAACAAGTGTGGTTAACTGCATACAATTCAAATATTGTAGGGAACAACTCCAGAGCAAATGGTACCAAGGAGCTATTCGTTAACCGTGAAATAGTGCTTACCGAAAATGGCCATTTTAAGGCTGGCGATACCATTCTGGTAAGGTTCAGGCTTTTCTCAGATCCTTATGCCAATGGCTGGGGCTGGGCCATCGACAACCTTGCCATACAGTATGATCCACCCACCAGCGTTCCTGGTATCGATCTTCCGGTTGCAGATGTTCGTATTTACCCCAATCCCTTTAAAGAGCAGCTCACAATCTCCTTTTCGGGTTTAAAAAACCCGGTATCGCGCATGCAGTTGTTGGTGCATGATATTGCCGGCCGACTGGTTCATGTGGCTGTTTTGCCAAACGTCTTGACTGGCTCTGAAATAACCCTGCAGCTTCCGGATATGACCCAAGGCGTTTATGTGGCTACCTTAATTGCCGATGAGGCACTGCTCATGCGAAGTAAACTCGTCAAACACCAGTGAATTTAAAAATAAGGGTCGAAAATTAAAAAATAGATTTTTTTTCTCGCTTCAAAGTACAATTAATCAATTATGCTCTATATTTGCGAACAAATTGACACAGTATGAAAGGTGTTGCATACAATAATTTTTATTTCTGGTTGTATTATTTCGGCTCAAAATCCGGGACCGCACGTTGAGTTGTTGTATGCTGTTTAAGATATAAGACAAATAGGTCCCGGAACTCCCGGGACTTTTTTGTTGTTAAAGATAAATGTATGAAGGTTACCATAATCGGACTCGGTTTGATAGGAGGCTCAATAGCCAGAGATTTGCGGAGCAGTGGTTTCGCAACCGCAGTTGTGGGGGTTGAAACCAATCCGGATCATGCCGACGATGCTGTTCGACTGGGTATCGCTGATGGCTGTGAGGAGTTGCCAAAGGCAATTGCCCAGGCCGATCTGGTAGTACTTTCCACTCCGATGGATATCGCCATACAACTTCTTCCTCAAATTCTTGATGGGATTGGTCAACACACTACAGTTACCGATATGGGCTCTGCGAAACGGGAGCTTGTTGCTTCTGTTGCAAATCATCCCCGACGCCGAAATTATGTGCCGGCACATCCCATGGCGGGAACTGAAAACTCAGGCCCTTCTGCTGCCATTGATCACCTGTTTCAGGATAAAATTGCCATTATATGCGACCAGGAACAGAGTGCTCCACAGCATCTTGCGCTGGTTGAAAAAATGTTTCAGGCTCTTGGAATGAACATCGCCTATATGTCTTCCGACGAACAGGACCACTCAACAGCTTACGTATCGCATCTGCCGCATGCCGTGGCATTTGCCCTTGCCAATGCCGTTCTCGACAAAACCGACCGTAGCATTATCTTTGATCTGGCAAGTGGAGGCTTCAATTCTACCGTCAGGCTGGCAAAAAGTTCGGTAACCATGTGGCAACCTATTTTTGAACAGAACAGCGACTACCTGGTTGAGTCGCTCAACGTATATATCCGTCATCTCGAAAAATTTCGCGATGCGGTGGCCAGCAAAAATAGCAGTGAGATTGGTGCGCTGATTACCAACGCAAATCAGATTAGGGGGATCCTCGAAAAACAGAAGTCTCAGTTGCGAAAAAATGAAGAAAGAATTATTAAATTTTACACCAAATAGTATGGAAAAAGGATTAAACATTAAGGCAATTAAGTCCTGGTTGCCCAAACTCAATAACCCGTTGCTTATTTCGGGTCCCTGTAGCCTTGAAAGCGAAGAGCAGGCGCTGGCTACCGCCCGTCTGCTTGCCAAAGATCCCAGGGTTTTTATCTTTCGCGGAGGAGTATGGAAGCCCAGAACACGGCCCGGATCATTCGAGGGAGTGGGGTCAATAGGCCTACAGTGGCTTAAAAAAGTGAGAGAGGAGACTGGACTGCCTGTGGGGACAGAGGTGGCCAATGCCCAACATACTGAAGAAGCCCTTAAAGCCGGCCTCGATGTTGTGTGGATTGGTGCCCGGTCAACTACCAGCCCCTTTGTAGTTCAGGAAATTGCTGAAGTTGTAAGAGGAACCGATGCGGTGGTGATGATCAAAAATCCGGTTAACCCCGATGTGCAACTCTGGATGGGGGCAATAGAGCGTATCTATCAGGCCGGAATTAGCAATATTGTGGCTATACATCGCGGATTTACACCCTTCCGAGAAACCAAATACCGAAACTACCCCAATTGGAAAACTGTTATTGAGCTTCGGCGAATGATGCCAGAGGTACCCATTATTTGTGATCCAAGCCACATTGCAGGTAAACGGGAATATCTTTTTGAAGTATCGCAGAAAGCATTCGATATGGGGCTCGACGGGTTGATGCTGGAATCGCACATCGATCCCTCATGTGCACTGAGCGATAAGGAGCAACAGCTTACTCCGGACGATTTGTCAACACTGCTCGACCGACTGATTATCCGGCATGAACACGCCAACAATCCACTTTTTGAGAATCAACTCGAGGTACTCCGAAACCGCATCGATGCCATGGACAGGGAGCTTCTGGAAGTGCTATCTTCCCGAATGGATATTGTACGTGAGATTGGGCGCTACAAAAAGGAGCACAACGTAACTGCCCTTCAAATCAATCGCTGGGCACAGTTAATGGAAGACCGCGTTGGGCTTGCTCAGAAACTCAATCTTAACAAAACCTTTACCCAGATTTTGTTTCAACTTATTCATGAAGACTCGGTCAGAATGCAGACTGAAATTATGGATGCCGATAACTGATTAAGGGTATTTTTCAATAACCACCCGCAGGTTCCATCACCCTGCGCTTAAAAATTAAAAAAATGACCAACGAACTGCTTTGGCTGATCGAGATTATCGCCAATTTCTTATTGATAATACTTGCCTACAGACTTTTTGGTAAGTGGGGACTCATCCTTTGGATTCCGGTATCGGTTATCCTCGCCAACATTCAGGTTGTACAAACCATCTCTCTTTTTGGTTTTTCGGCTACCCTTGGAAACGTGGTGTATGCCACATCTTTCCTTGTGACCGATATTCTCTCGGAAAATTATGGACGAAAGGAGGCAGGAAAGGCGGTCTGGATAGGCTTTTTCAGCCTTATCAGTATGACACTACTGATGAATCTTACGCTGTTATTCACGCCGCTTGCCGAAGATGATTTTTCGGTGGTAACCCACGAATCGCTCCACACCATATTTAGCCTGATGCCGCGCATTGCTTTTGCGAGTCTGGCTGCCTATCTTCTTTCACAGCGGCACGATGTATGGGCTTTTCATTTTTGGAAAAACCGATTCCCTGAAAACCGGCATCTCTGGATACGAAACAATCTGAGTACTGCGGTTTCACAGCTGATTGATAGTGCCATTTTTGTTGTGGTGGCATTTTGGGGCGTTTTTGAAACCGCTATTTTGGGCGAAATCTTCCTCACCACCTATCTGCTCAAACTGGTGGTTGCCGCTTCAGATACGCCATTTGTATACTGGGCAAAATCCATATATAAAAAGGAGAAGTTCCTTTTTAACCATCAAGATTAGACTCTGAGGAAACACCCTCTCTTCTATTTAAGGTTTTCCTCAAATAGCTTGTAAATTCGTTTATACTCATCGATCCAACTCGAAGGCTCTGCAAAAGCGTGCGACTCAACCGGGTAAACCGCCAGTTCCCAGTTTTCCTTACCCAGTTCAATAAGCCTTTGTGTTAGCCGGATGATATCCTGAAACTGGACGTTGTCGTCGACCATACCATGACACATAAGCAAGGCCCCTTTAAGCCCTTCGGCGAAATTGATGGGAGAACTGCGCAAATAGGCAAGTGAGTCGAGTACGGGTGTGTTCAGAATATTGGCTGTGTAACCATGGTTGTAATGTGCCCAATCGGTAACCGACCGCAAGGCCGCTCCTGCAGCGAAAACATCGGGGTGCTTGAACATGGCCATAAGGGTAATGAAACCTCCGTATGAGCCGCCATAAATGCCAATCTTTTGCGCAGAGACCCCTTGGGTTTCTACCAGCCAGGCTGCTCCATCCACATGATCGCTCAGATCCTTTCCTCCCATATGACGGTATATGCCCGTCCGCCAGTCGCGTCCATATCCTGCACTTCCCCTGAAGTCGATGTCGAGAACCGTGTACCCGTTATCGACCAACAGATTGTGAAACATATACTCTCTGAAGTAACTGCTCCACCACTGGTGTGCATTTTGAAGGTAGCCTGCTCCATGTACGAAAATTACTGCAGGTCCATTTTTCGACGGTAACTCGGGTCGGTAAAGCCGTGCGTGAACCTCGGCGCCATCGGATGCAGTAAAGGTAACGAACTCCGGACTCCTCCAGGGATACGCCAGGAATTCAGGGGTTAACGACCAGGTAATCTGTCGCACTTTTGCTCCCGGTTTGTTTTCCTGTAGGAAGATTTCCCAAGGCTGGTTGGCTTTTGAATGCCTGAAAGCCAGCCATTTTTCATCTGGAGACAGGGTGACTTCATTGCCCCCATCCAGCGTTGTAATCTGAACGGGTAAACCTCCTCCAACCGGAATAGAATAGAAGTGGCGTATTCCTGGATGTTTCAGGTTGGCTGTAAAGTAGAAATGCCGACCGTTAGAGGAGAGCTGGGGTGAATAAACCTCCCAGTTTCCTGAGGTTAATACTTTTTTTACTCCGCTTTTAACGTTTGAGAGTACCAGGTGGGAATAGCCGCTCTCCTCCGACTGAAACCAAACAGTTTCATGGTCGTGCAACCAGCCTGTAGACCCACTGAAACCGCTGATTCCAGGTCCAGCTATCCAGGCTTCATCGCGCTGGCGATCCAATACCCTGAGACTGCCATCGGAAGGGTCAAGAAGGCAAATCCATCGATCTTTGTTATCGTGCGAACGGACAACAACCAACGCATTATCTTCTATATGGTTCCATACGGGAGCCGAAAAGTTAACCTTTCGTGGCTCATCGTAATTGTAATCGGAAACCCGGTTGGGGTAATCGGCCAAAAAATCAGGCAAGTCCTTTATTCCCGGCAGCTGATCACTTTTCACCTCAATCGATTTTTTGTTTTGCGTGTCAAAAACCCATAAACGGACTGTCGTTTGTGGTGATCCTACTTTTGCACGTGCTGTTTGCTCATTGGTGTAGCCTGTTGTGGTAACAAAATGAGTCACCGAGGTGGGTTGTGCACCAACATTTTCTGAAGTTGTGTATACAATAAAACGTTCGGAGGGACTACTTGAGACACTTACCGGCCTTTCTTTACCCAGTTCAATTTTTGGGATCGATACTTCTGTATTGCGTTGTTTCTGGACTTCTTCTGCTTTTTCGCGTGCTTCACGCTCCTTAAGAACATCAAAAAGAGCTATTTGCTGGTCGCGAAGCCATATTGACTGGGCTGTAGCCGGCCGATTGCCCTGAAGATCGTTGGTCGTAAAATTGGTCAGCTGTCGCAAAGTGCCGCTGGATACTTCGACCGAAAAAAGATTCTGCTGGTGCATAAAGGTAATCAGACGGTCACCGGAGCTGAATCCCGCCCCTATTATTGGATTGGCCAGGCTTGTTAAAAGTCGCTCACGTTGGGTTTTGGTGTTGTATAGGTACAAATCTCCTTGCCTGACTATGCCGGCCATCGATCGGTCGAAGTTGTAAAACACTGCATCGGGCTCTCTTTCAGGCAGACTAACAGCCACCGGGGTTGACTGGTTAATGCCTGTTTTATGAAGTGATGCGAGGGTATCGCTTTTGGGATTCCAGTCGAAATAGAGCGTTTTACTATCAATACTCCAGCGAAGATTCGAAGGCTCAGTGCCACGGAAGTGTTCACTGCGCTGCATGATGGTCTCGATTTTTAAGGGACTCTTGTTGGCAAACTGAGCCGAAGAGATATTTGCGAGGCAAAATAAAGCTGCAAACAGCAGCGCCGATAATTTGGTATGCATCTCAAAAATATAAAAACATTAAAATACTCATATACAGACTTTAACACATATTCGGACGAGCAATTCGGCCCATTAATTTCTCAAATATAAAAAATATAGTTGGGCCATACATCAGCAGTCTTGGTGCAAAAGTCAAGTCATTTATAACCATTCCAAAGAGGGTTGTCTCCTCCTTCGAACCATCAAAAAGATTAGTTTTGTATAAACTTTGGAATCAAGCCGGTCAGATAACAATTACTTTGAAAAACTGATTGTTTTGGAAAAAACAGAAAATTCGTTCTATACCAATTATATAGCGCCAAATAAATTGCATCTGGCGGGGTTTTGTTTTGCAGAATTTATCTGAATTGATGGCCACAGTTAAAAGATAAACAGATGAAGGTTTTCAAGTTTGGTGGAGCTTCACTTAAGGATGCCGAAGGTGTTCGGCAGGTAACGGAAATAATTGCCCAACATGCAAGTAATGAACTTGTGGTGGTAGTTTCTGCCATGGGAAAGACCACCAATCTTCTGGAGACCCTGGTTAAGGCCCATTTTAATCATTGGGATGAGGCATACTCCATATTTTCTGAGCTTAGTGAGTACCATCTTCATATTGCGGCTCAATTGTTCGGGGGCCCCGATCGTGTCCCGTCTGGTATTTTAGGTCTGCTTAAAGAGGTCGAACTGCGTTTGCATACCACTCCATCGCTTCTTTTCGATTTTGAATATGATCAGTTTATATGTTATGGGGAGCTTCTATCGTCTCGCATACTGAGCGAATACCTTAATGCACAAGGGCAAAAAAACCAATGGCTGGATATCCGCAGCAGTTTACGGACCGACGATAAGTTCAGAGAGGCTTCGGTGAACTGGAAATGGACTGAAATGCTTGTTCAGAACAGTTTTCAATTTTCTGAAAACAGCATGTATATTACCCAGGGGTTCATCGGATCGACGGTAACCAACCTTACAACCTCATTGGGCAGGGAGGGGTCCGACTATACTGCAGCTATACTGGCCAGTTTGCTGAATGCAACGGATGTTACCATTTGGAAGGATGTGCCGGGCGTTCTCAATGCCGACCCAAAGCTTTTCTCAGACACGGTATTGCTTAAAGAGCTTTCATATCGCGAAGCCATTGAGATGACCTTTTCCGGGGCACAGGTAATTCATGCCAAAACCATGAAACCGCTCTACAACAAGAGCATCCCGCTATATGTCCGCTCGTTTGTAGAACCAGATCAGCCTGGAACCATAATTCATCATGTTGATCACACCCTCGAACTAACGCCTGTATTTATAACCAAGGCCAATCAGGTATTGCTGACATTTTCGCCCTACGATTTCTCTTTTGTATCGGCCGACGATATTTCGAGTGTTTTTGCTCTGCTCCATTCAAAAAACATAAAAGTGAATATGATTCAGCAGTCGGCCATCGATCTCAGTTTGCTGGTCGATGCACCCGAGTCGGGTCTTGAAACGATGGTGCTGGATTTAAGAAAAGAATATGAGGTTAAGTACAATACAGGCCTCAAGTTAATCACTATCCGGCATTATACCAGCGAAGCTATCGACGAGCATACACGCGGTCATCAGGTCTATATAGAACAATATAGCCGATTAACTGCTAAACTGGCTATAAAATAATAAAGACGGTTCACCATGACATCACATTTTGCAGGCTGATTTAAGAAGAGAATCTACCCATTAATTTACCGGCCTGTTGTGAACAATATTTGGATTTAATTTGAATTATATATTTACAAAACAATTATCCTAAAAAATGAAAAGATTTTTTGCAATTCTAATGCTGGCAGCCACCATGCTGAACTCTGCCAGAGCAGACGAAGGGATGTGGCTTCCTTCACTTATACAAAGATTGAATATCAACGATATGCAAAATGCAGGATTGACGTTATCTGCAGAAGATATCTTCAGTATCAACAACAGTAGCCTAAAAGACGCTATTGTTTCGATCGGAGGATGCACTGCCGAGATGATTTCTCCGAACGGTCTGATGCTAACCAATCACCACTGTGCATTTGGCGATATTCAGCGTCACTCATCGGTTGAATCTGATTATTTACAGGATGGTTTCTGGGCAAAATCATATAAAGACGAGTTGCCAAATCCTCAAAAGATTGCCAGGTTTCTAATCAGGGCAGAGGATGTTACGGAAAGGATTTTGTCGGTAGTTACTGAGGGAATGAGTTTTGAGGATCGGCAGAGGGCTATCAGCAGAATTTCCTCTACTATCGAACAGGAGGCTGTCCAGGGAACTCATTATCAGGCTCAGGTAAGAAGCTTTTTCGAATCAAATCAATATCACCTCTTTGTATACGAAACCTTCAGGGATGTACGTCTTGTTGGAGTTCCTCCCCAGGCACTGGGTAAATTTGGTGGCGATACCGATAACTGGATGTGGCCAAGACACACCGCAGACTTTACACTCTACCGCGTTTACTCGGGACCCGATGGTAAGCCCGCATCCTATGCTGAAGAGAATATTCCGCTGAAGCCGCGTCACTTCCTACCCATTTCGCTTCGGGGGGTCGAAGACGACGATTATGCCATGGTAATTGGCTATCCGGGAACGACCAACCGTTACCGTACTTCAACCGAGGTTGCTTACACCATGAATGCAACCAACGCCATCAGGGTGGATGTAAGGGAGAAAAAGCTCGACATTATCCGCGAATATATGACTACCAGTCAGAAGGCCCGTATTCAGTATGCCAACAAATTTGCAGGCAGTTCTAATTATTACAAATATAGCATTGGTCAAAACCAGGGTCTTGTTAATCTCGATGTAATCGCCAAGAAAAAAGCTGAAGAAGAGGCCTTTTTACAGTGGGTTGCCGGATCATCTGCACGTAAGGCTAAATATGGTGAGGCGCTTAATATGATCAATGCTGCCTTTGAAGATATTGAAGATGAGGTGGCACAGGAATATCTTTCGGAGTCGTTAATAAGAGGACCCGAAATCTTTATGTTTGCCTATCGGGCACGGGCACTATACAACCTGCTCGACAATCCGGTTCAGAATAAGGAGCGGATTGAGCAGATTGCCGCAGCTATAGAGGAATCGCTAGATGCATTTTACAAGGACTATGATGCAGGCACTGACCAAAAGCTGGCTGCAACGCTTATGCGTCTTTATGCTGAGCGTACTCCGTCAAGATATCATCCTGCCTTTTTTGGCAACATTTTTAGCAAATTTAAAGGTGATTTCGATAAATACGCAGCACAGATGTTTTCCAAATCGGCGTTTCCCCATCGGGAAAAACTATCGGCCTTGTTGAAGAATCCTACCCGGAAGGCATTCGACAAGGACCTGGCATTTGTTGCTTCAGGCGATGTATTTGAAATGCTTCGCTTGATAGGTGAGGAGAACCGTAAAACATCGGCAATGCTCGAAGAAGGACGACACCTCTGGGTGGCAGGATTAATGGAAATGCATAGCGATAAAACCTTCTATCCCGATGCCAACTCTACCATGAGACTTACCTACGGAAAGGTAGGAAGTTATCAGCCACGTGATGGAGTCAGGTATCTGTCTACCACAACTGTAGATGGTTATCTGGAGAAAGAGATACCAGGCGATGCTGAGTTTGATGTCCCTGCCCGTATGAAATCTCTTATACTTGAAAGAAATTTCGGTCGCTATGCCGATGCCAACGGAGACCTTATTGCCTGCTTTATTAGCAATAACGATATAACAGGAGGGAATTCAGGCAGTCCTGTAATCAACGCCAGAGGTGAACTTATAGGCTGTGCCTTTGATGGCAACTGGGAAGCTATGAGTGGTGATCTTGCCTTTGAACCCGAAATACAGCGTACAATTAGCGTTGATGTGCGATTCATTTTGTGGGTAATTGATATCTATGCCGGTGCCTCGCATTTGATTGATGAAATGACACTCGTTGACTAAGTGGAAACAGGTCTGCTAAACAATACTTTATAGGGGGATGGCAAATTCTGCCTCCCCCATTTTTTAATTTTTTATGCCAACATCAGTAACCATACATACCGACGGGGCAGCCCGAGGAAATCCCGGTCCGGGTGGTTATGGAATTGTTTTACAATCCGGGAATCATTACAAAGAGCTATCGGGCGGATTCCGGCATACCACCAACAACAGAATGGAACTGCTGGCGGTTATTGTTGCACTCGAAAGTCTAAAAATCGACGGAAGTGAGGCTACAATCTACACCGACTCTAAGTATGTCGCCGATGCTGTAACCAAAGGATGGCTTACAAACTGGGTAGCCAAACGGTTCAAAGGGAAGAAAAACAGTGATTTATGGCTTCGCTACCTGCAGGTTGCGTCGAAGCATAAAGTAAAATTTATATGGATTAAAGGTCACAATGCAAATCCATTGAACGAACGTTGTGATGTCCTTGCCGTTGCAGCCTCACAGCAGTCGGCATTGCCTCCAGATATAGGATATGTAGAATAGGAAAATTTACGAAGCCTGTTAGCGCTTATTGATATTCCCACCCGAAGAGGAAGATGAGTTTATCTTTTTGGGCGTACCAAAATAGAAAATATTGCCACCACTGGATGCATTTGCGGTAAGCTCGCGCATGGTATTGACCCACACATTAGAACCACTTGAAACGTTGATTTCTGAAAACTCGGTGGTAAAATCTTCAGCCTTCAGGTTAGATCCTGATGAGGTTTTTGCAACCAAACGATTGGCAGAGCCAGTTAAAAAAATATTGGCACCTGAGCTTCCCTGCACCTCGAGCTCGTTTCCTTCTATGTCAATTTTTATATTTGAACCCGCCGAGGCGCGCAGATAAAGCGTGTCGAAAAAAAGCCGGTTATCGGAGAATGCGTTGCTTCCAGCGGTTGTTCTGATCTCCCTGAGTCCGGGACAGGTGATAACAACTTTCTTTTCGCTGGAGCTCCAGATATTGCCTAAGGTTTTAATTGTCAGAGTATTGTCCTCAACAATTGTTTCGATAAGCTCGTGCAGGTTCTGGTCGGCGATTACGACTACTTTTTGCAGGTCGCCTTCAACAAAATGAGCGTTCATACCGCTGGCGATCTGTACTGCATTGAACCCAGGGAGTTCTCGTTCGAGCGTTTCCACAACACCGTCGCCTTTAACCGAGTTTCCAATAAATAAACAAGACGATAAGAATGCAGCTGCAGCGAATAAAAATAGAGTTCGGGCAATCGGATTCATCTTTGCGGTGGTTTTAAGTTTCAGAATGATACCAAATTTAGTTGCCTATTTACGGAATGCAATTCAACTTTAGATGAATGGCCGTTTTTTATCGGTGAATGGCGATATTGTGGGATGTTATGCTCTTTGCTACTTAATTTAGAGTATTTTGTTGATAAGTTAATTTCATTTTAACAACCGCAATTTCAGTTTTTTATCAGGGCTTGGTTACGGGGGGTTGTCTCTTTTTATAAAATTGGTTTCTTTGTAAACAAACTTTACTTAATCAGTCCTGCGTTGCAGGATTTTCCGTTTATGTTGCTACAAAACATTTATACCATGAAGCTTCTTGATCAAGCCTTTTCCAACACTCCCAAACTATTGATATTTATGGTACTATTTGCGGGCGGATCTATTTCATCCACTCAGCGTACAATTTCAGATGCTGAGGTTATGCGGGTTCATCAACAGGCACTTACGGTCGATACGCATGTAGATACCCCTATGAATATGCTGGGGCAAGGATTTGATGTTGGCAAGCGGCAGAATTCAGGCGATGTCGACCTGGTGAGAATGAAAGAAGGCGGGTTGGATGCCATATTCTTTGCTGCGTTCGTAGGTCAGCGGCCGCGCACTCCTGAGAACTACCGCGAGGTGTATAAACTCGCACACGATCTTATTGATACTACAATTGCTCAAATCACTCGCTATAGCCATCTTGCCACCATTGCTTTAAATGCCAGCGATGCTGAAAAAATCAGTAAAACCGGAAAGCGGGCCGTTTATATAGCCCTGGAAAATGGGTTTCCCCTTGAAAAGGATATATCAAGGGTGGCTGAATTTTACAGCAAGGGGGTACGGTACATTACATTGAGTCACTCCTTTCACAACGATTTATGCGATTCCTCATCCGACCGTGCACCAGCCGAGCATAACGGACTCAGTCAGTTTGGGAAAGAGGTAGTTGAAGAGATGAACAGGTTGGGAATTATGGTCGATGTATCACACATTTCCGACAAAGCCTTTTATGATGTGATAAAGGTAAGTAAGGCCCCTATTATTGCTTCTCATAGCAGTGTTCGCGCACTCGCCCGCCACGATCGTAACATGACCGACGACATGATTCGTGCCCTGGCTAAGAATGGCGGAGTAATACAGCTTTGTATGCTCTCTGACTATGTTAAGAATCCAGATACTACCACCATAAGGTATAAGAAGGAGCAGGAGTTAAGGGTTATATACAATGAGAGATGGGATTCGATGAGTGATGCAGAGAAGGATGATTGGCGACGCAAACGGGCCGAAATCCGTGAACAGTATCCCCGAAAGCTGGCAACGGTTTCCGATTTTGTAAATCATATCGATTATGTGGTGAATCTTGTAGGAATCGACTACGTAGGTATTGGTAGCGATTTTGATGGTGGTGGTGGATTGGAAGACTGCCGCGATGTAAGTGAATTTCCCCGCATAACCAGGGAAATGCTGATTAGAGGGTATACCCAGGAGCAGATCAACAAAATTTGGGGAGGAAATTTTTTCAGAGTATTTCGCGAAGTGGAGGCTTATGCTTCAACGGCAGCCAAATAATTACTTCTGAAGCTGGTAGAATTCCTGATAGCTTATAAGTGATACCCCTTTATGCGAAAGGGCATCTTTAATTCTTTGGCTTAAAAACAGGTCGGTAACACCTTGACGATCGATAGCAACATCTTCGTATCCTATATGGTGTATTGCCTGCATTTCGGAGTTATTTAAAGCCGGATGCTCAACGAACAGGTAGGTTTTCCCCTTTTCCATCAATTCAATTGCGGCCAGAAAACTTTCGATTTTCTCCTCGGTGGTAGATTTTGGACCTGCAAAGCGCAATCCCGACACTTCGTATTCAGCCAAATCGTTGCCCAGTTTATATTCGGATGCCAACCTGGCACTTAATTCCCTTACTTCAGGAGAAAAAAAGGTTGATCCCATATGTCCGGAAATATGCGAAGCGTGAGGAATCAATCTCAGCGCCATTTCGATTTGAGCACGAAACTCCTTCTCGATGTCAGCTATTGCAGGTTGAACTTCCATGATGGACAAACCCGGATAGTTTGGGTTTGGGAACATCATAGGGTAAAAATAGCCGTTTTTATCGGCGAGGGATGAAACATCGGCTAATGGGCCCCATTTCATGTTTTCCCACTCGCTGGTAATGGTGAGATGAATACCTACGTCGATACCGGGATTTTCATTGAGCAGTTTTACCGCTTCAGGAAACCAGGGGCAAGGAACCATAACCTCAACGGATGTTGCAATTCCTTGCGTGGCAGTCAGGATGATAGCCTCATTGGCCGCTTGAGAACTCCCAATATCGTCGGCTCTTACAATGAGTCGGATGGGTTCCTCTGCTGCTGCTGTGTTCAGCAACAAAGCAAAAATCAACACTATTCTAAGCATGGTATATGTATTGGAATCTTTGACAACAATACCAAGTGCGTTTTAAGAGGGAGCAGATGGTCAAATGGTTCAGACCTTAAAGTAAAATAGTGAGCCCGGGTCAGATTGCTTTTTGATTCAGGCAGGCATTAGCGCTTCATTATTCCGTAGCAGATGATTTTCAAGATAACATCCACACTCCGCTCGAGGTTTAGACTTCCATAACTGCCAGCAGAGAGTGGCATTTCGAGACCTTTAATGGCCATAGTTATGCCAATGGCAGCAAGATTAAAGTCGTAGATTTCAAACTCATTTTTGCGCACTCCTTCAATCAGAATTCGTTTAATAAGCCTGACTTCGTCCTGCTCGTAGCGGAGTTTTATGTCGTTGATAAACCCTATCGCAGTGACATCATTCTCAAGGGCATGGTAAAAATTGGCCAGATTCCGGAAAGTATTGATTTTGGTGAGCATATAGTCCCGAAGCTTATCGACCGGCTCGGTGTTGCGATTAATAACTTTGTCGAGCTCACGGGCCAGGATTTCGACTTCGCGCATTATAACTGCCTGAAAAAGATCTTCCTTGCTTTTAAAATAGTAGTAGAGTGAACTTTTACCTTTTCGAACCGCATTGGCTATGTCGTCGAGGGTGGTTTTTTTGTAACCGTACTTACTGAAAATATCCTGAGCTATTTTCAGGATGGTTTCACGGTTAGCATCTTTTTTATTTGCTATTCCATTCATGAATTCCATCGGCTGTTTTTCAGATTTGGTTCAAATAGATCGACAAATATATTCAAAAATTAGAATGTTGGTGCTGACGGCTGGAAGGGGTTAAGCCAGCAAGAAATCGAGTTGCTTCTTTTCCAGATTGGTGCGCCAGATTTTTACCTTTATATCATCACCCAACTGAAACCTGCGGCCGGTATGCTTCCCTTGAATCATGTAGTTGGTTTCGTCGAAGATGTAGAAATCGTCGCTTATTTCGCGCAGCGGCACCATGCCTTCAATCATGTTTTCGAGTTCCACAAACAGGCCAAACTCGGTTACTCCCGAGATAACCCCTTTGTAGATTTCACCTATATGATCCTGCATGAATTCAACTTGCTTATACTTGATAGATGCACGCTCTGCTCCTGAAGCCCGGGTTTCCATTTCAGATGAATGCCGGCACATATCCTCATATTTTATGCTTTCGGCAGACCTTCCTCCTTCGAGGTATTTTTCGAGAAGCCGGTGCACCATAACATCGGGGTACCTGCGAATAGGACTGGTAAAGTGTGAGTAGTGTTCGAAGCCCAAACCATAATGGCCAATATTGCGTGTTGAATAAGTAGCCTTTGCCATGGCCCTAACCGCCAGCATTTCAATAATGTTTTGCTCCTTCTTGCCTTTGATGTTCTTAAGCAGATTGTTCAGCGATGTGGAGATGGTGCGGGGTGTTACAAGTTGAATTCCAAGTCCAAATTTGTGAATGAAATTGTTGAAGTTCTCCAGCTTTTCTATGTCGGGCCGGTCGTGAATTCGGTAAACGAAAGTTTTGGGTGTTTGTTTGGCTTTAGGTTTTCCAATAAACTCGGCTACTCTTCGGTTGGCGAGCAGCATAAACTCCTCAATCAGTTTATTGGCCTCTTTCGACTCTTTAAAGTAAACCCTCAGTGGCTTGCCTGCAGCATCGATCTCAAACTTAATCTCTACCCGGTCGAATGCGATGGATCCACCGCTGAAGCGGAGATCACGAAGAATAACGGCCAGTTTCTGTAGAAGCAGCAGGTGTTCCGACAACTCACCCTTACCCGACTCGATAATCTCCTGGGCATCTTCATAAGAGAATCTTCGGTTGGAATTGATGACGGTTTTTCCAAACCACTCCTGAACTATTTCGGCATCAGCGGTCATTTCGAACACCGCAGAGAAACAGAGTTTATCCTCGTTGGGCCTGAGAGAACAGACTCCGTTTGAAAGTTTTTCGGGTAGCATAGGAACTACTCTGTCGACCAAATATACCGATGTAGCTCTGCTGTATGCTTCTTCGTCGAGTATTGTTCCCGGCTTTACATAGTGAGAAACATCGGCAATATGAATACCTACTTCAAAGTTGCCATTGGGCAACAATTCTAAAGAAAGGGCATCGTCAAAGTCTTTGGCGTCGGCCGGATCAATGGTAAAAGTGGTTACCCCTCTAAAATCGCGCCTGCGTTTAATCTCCTCGTCTGAAATCTCTTCGGGAATTTTTTCTGCTGCCTGCTCCACCCGGCTGGTGAAGGAGTGGGGAAGCTCGAATTCGGCAAGAATGGCGTGCATTTCGGTGTTGTGATCACCGCTGTTCCCCAAAACTTCGATAATCCGGCCAACAGGATTTTTGGCGTTCGAAGGCCAATCCGTTATTTCAGCAATCGCTTTTTGTCCGTTTTCTGCTCCAAGCAGCATATCTCCCGGAATAAAAATATCGAAAGTTGCGCGACCCGACGGAATCAGAAACGCAAAATTGTTTACTCTTTCAATGGTGCCAACAAACTGCTTTTTGGCCCGTTCTATTACTTCAGTAATCTCTCCTTCGGGCTCATGTCCCTTCCTGCGGGCAAAAAGCCGCACCCGCACTTTGTCGCCCGAAAGTGCATTCATCATATTGCGTGAGGCAATCGAAACCGGACCATCTACCTCGTCGCTAACAACGTTGGCAAAACCTTTAGATTTAATTTCGACCGTTCCAACAATATAGCCTCCTTTGATTTTCAGTCGGTATTTTGCGTGCCCTTGCTTTTCGAGATAGCCATTTTCATACAACTCCTCGAGAGCAACCTGCACCAATTGGCGTGATTCTAAATCTTTAATTCCAAGAAAGGCAGATACCTGCTTGTAGTTATAAATTTTTCCCTGGTCGGTGTACATCAGGGAGAGCATCGCCTTTTTCAGATTTTTTTTATCGTAGGTGGCCACCTTGCCCCGTTTTTTGTGGCTGTTTTTGCCCATTCGTCTAATTTTTGCTCAATTTACGAAACACTTGGCTCAATAAAAAATTACTGAGAGGTCAATTTTCAGTGTCCATAGATGTTTGGTTGATTCCCCATTCGAATCTGGAGCAAAACTCCTGCTCTGCCTGACGCCACAAACGCTGGGAGTTTCGAATAACAGGCATCCACTCATAGGTGCGGTCGGTGAGCCAATTGGTGCAACCCCCATACTTCAGGTAGATGGACCTAAAGTCGGCAAACCCGATTCCGGTTTGTTTAGCCAGATCATAAGCTGTCTCGATAAAGTCCTCGACAGGCGGATGGGTTGCTCCGCCCAAATGGCTTTCGGGCCTGATTTGTGTAAATATTTTGGGAAACCTTTTTGCAAGCTGTGGTGTTTCGTCGCCTGGAATTTGAATTGGGCTAACTGTTTTTGCGTCGTTTCCTAAAAATATTGATATCATCTTTCGCATTTCCTGAACTGTTCCTAGGGGCGAGGTTTCTATCAACAGATGGTTGCCCTGCTCAAAGAAGTTCAATCTGTGCGATTCGTAATTAAGGCGCATTGAAAATTGAAACCAGGGCGACAGAGGAAATTGAAAGAGGGTCCGATTGGGTATTTCGGACTCCTTGGATAGATTTTTTAAGGGCAGAAACAGCGACTCGGAGTTCAATTTATCTTTCAGGTAAACGCCCTTGTCATCTTTTTGGATATTAACATAGTTGAGCACCACGCCACCCCGTGCGAAGATTTCGCGAAGCAGTCCGGTTTTAATACGGGGGAGATTGACCAGGGTTTCGTTAAACAGCCAACCTGAAGTGTTTTTCAAAAAATATTTTCCAAGATGGGGAATCTCTGTCAGCATTGCAGCCCTAGTAATTTCGGTCCCTGTATGCCCTAAAAGGGCATCCGTCATTTTTAAATAACCTGAACCAAGATTATAGAATCCATAAATGGTTTTTACAGGCCGGATCAGGTGTGGGAACATATTACTCCACCTTTCCAGATTGGCCTTAGCCCTGCGTGTTGGCAGCATGGAGGAGGCTGTTTCAGGCAGCGAGGAAATTGTTTGCCAGAGACTGGTTCTTGGGATATCTTCGGTGTACAGAACAATAACGCTTTTGCGGTTCATTGTTTGTTCAAGAGCAGATACTATGGTATCCAGCCCCGGATTGACATACACCTGCTCAAAATTGCCCGTGCGTATTGTTTCCCAAATTGTTTCGCGATGTGTCTCCTTCATGATGTAGGGCAAAATTGCGAAAATCGTTGAATTAACAATGCCTGAAATGCAATTAGATACGGAATTTGTATGTTTGTAGTTGGGTTCTGTTTGGCCATAAGAGTTGGCTTTTACAGATAAATTCAAAACCGGCTTTACAATTTAGTTTACAAAGTTACAAACGATGCAGGTTGACATTCGGTTAATCCGATCTGGCAGAGTTCGGATGCGGATGAATTACACAGATCAAAATAGAGAATAGATGCACTTAATTAAACGGGTCGGGAATGGCCTTCTTTTTTCGGCAATTTTGCTTCTGCTGGCTCAGTCGCTCTATACATCCTGCGCCAATCAGGGCATGCCGGTGGGAGGGGTAAAAGACACGATAGCTCCGGTGTTGCTCGAATCCAATCCCCGTTTTGGAGCCCTTAATTTCACAGGCAGTGAGGTTCGACTCTCCTTCAATGAATTTATAATTTCAGATGCTGTTTCGGAGGAATTGGTGGTTTCTCCCCCTCTTTTAAAGCGGCCCTCGGTAAGAACCCGTCAGCGAAGTCTGATTGTGTCCTTTAATGAATCACTTAAGCCGGATGCAACCTACTCGCTTGATTTTAAAAATTCGGTGGTCGATAACAACGAGCGGAATCCCTACCTCAACCTCAGAATGACTTTTTCTACCGGCGATCAGCTCGATACATTAAGGGTAGCGGGTTCGGTAAAAGATGGATTTAACCTTGAACCGGCCGAGAAATTTCTGGTAATGCTCCACAGCAACCTGCACGATTCCGCTTTTAGCAGACTTGTTCCCGACTATATAGCCCGAACCGACGAAAAGGGATTGTATCTTTTCGACAATGTAAGGGAGGGTAGTTACCGTTTGTATGCCCTTGAAGATATTAATTCCAATATGCTCTACGATGCAGGTGCTGAACTAATGGCTTTTGCCGATTCCATCATTGTTCCGTCGGCAGTTTTTATGGCAGCCCCCGACACGTTAGTCTCGGGAAGCGATTCTTTATTGATATCCGGAACAACCACGTTTCTTCCGGGACCAATCTATTTGCGTTCATTTATTGAATCGGTACAGGAGCAATTCATAGACAAGGCCGTGAGGGAAAACCGATACAGGCATCAGATTGTTTTTAATGAACCGGCGGCAGACACTCTCGCCATCCGGTTGCTTGGGGATAATCGTTCCGATTGGTATTTGTTGGAGCACAATAAAGACCGCGATTCGCTTGTGTTGTGGGTTACTGACACCCTCCTTGCCGCTGCCGATACCTTGAGATTGGAGATCGATTTTATGCAATTGGGAACCGAGCGAAAAGTACAGACCGACACTCTGCTGATGGTCTTTTCTGAACCCGACAGACCTGATTCAAGAAGGCGGGGCAGAGACGAAGAGGAGGTTCCTGAGGTTGTGCAGTTTACCTTTTCAGACAACATCAAAACCGGAGGTCACGATCTAAACGTTCCGCTTATACTAACAACGCCACAGCCTCTAAAAGATTTTGATTTGGGATTGGTTCGGTTGTTTGAAGCTGAGGATCTCAGCGAAACCCCTTTGCCGGTTCAACTTGTTTCAGATACAACCCGCTGGCGGTCGTGGATTTTGGATTACAATTGGAAACCCTTTACCCAATACGTTTTTGAGGTCGATTCGGCCGCTGCTGTCTCCATCTATGGAACCTCAAGTCGAAAGTTTTCAAAAAAATTCACTACCCAGAAGGAGGATTTTTATGGTCGTATAGTACTGGAATTAAGCTCTGTTGACGATCATTTGATATTGCAGTTATTGGAAAACACCAAGGAAGAGAAGGTTTTGCGTAGCTTGTTTGTTCGCAATGATGGCAGGCACATTTTTGATTACCTGGCTCCTGCAAAATACAAAGTCAAGGTTGTTTATGACAGCAATGGGAACGGGAAATGGGATTCCGGATCGTTTGGCAGTGGAATTCAGCCCGAGCGCGTAGCCTATCTGCCAGAAATCACCCGGGTAAGGTCGAATTGGGACAATGTTTTTCAGTGGGATATGTCGTACGATTCAACTTTTCCGAAAAACCTGATTGACAAAGAGGAGGAGGAAGCCCGGCGCAAGCGCGAGTTGGAAGAACAGCAGCGCCAGGATGAGCTGGAGCGCGAACCGGTCCAGATGGATATCGGAGGACGGTCGCTTGGCGTGCCCGGAAGAAGGTAAAATTGAGATTTAAACATGTAAAAACAGAACAACTATGGCAAGTAAAAGAAACCTCAAAAAAGACATCGACTATTTGCTGTCTTTGGTACTCGAAGAGTGCATGGTGATTATGGAATCGCTGCCTGCAGATAGAAAAGAGAAAGCCCTCGAAATTGGACGGGAAGTGATAGTTAAGCACAGGGAATTACGCATCAGAGTTAACCACATTGATGGCAAAGATAATCCGGCTTTGGTTAAATCACACTTCCAGAAAGTTGCTCAGGACCTCTATCTGCATGCCGACAGGTTGCTTGGGGAACTGGGGGCGCTTTAGAAATAAAATAACAACTACTCTAAGTGGGGAAGGAGGCTATTGATTATTCAATAAACCAATAGTTTAATATATGAGGGTA
This sequence comes from Prolixibacteraceae bacterium UBA6162, assembly GCA_002428215.1. Next base: position 9,288 of record DIUI01000114.1, on the reverse strand, counting down.
TTCATATGATCCAAATATCTCGGATTTTTTGAATAAGCGGAGTGTTAAAATTTTGTGGTTTTACAGTACAAATTAATACATTAGTGCTCCGCAAAATGTAAATTATAAGGATACTTAAATGTATGCATAAACCGCAAATTGAAGATGAGGAAGGAATCATTGCTCGGCTTAAAACAGGAGATGCTGCTGCGTTCGGAATCTTGTTTGATAAATTTGCGAAACACTTGTATTCATTCGGTAAAAAGTATTTGAAGTCAAAACTCGATGCCGAGGGTTTGGTGCAGGGCGTGTTTTTGAAAGTTTGGCTTAACCGCGAAAAAATAGATCCACAACAATCTTTTAAGGCCTATTTGTTTACGATTGCTTATAACGATATATGCAATATTTATCGAAAGCGGCTGAATCACCATACTTTTCTCAAACAAGTCTCTACTGAGTTTGAATCGGGTGCTGAAACGATTGAACTCAGAACCCACTACCGGGATTTACTTGCAAAAATTGATGAGCTAATAGGACAGTTACCGGACACTCAAAAGTTGGTGTTTCTTAAAAGTCGCAAACAGGGAATGTCCTCGAAGGAGATAGCGGAGGATTTAAATTTAAGTTCCGGAACTGTTGACAATTATCTTTCGGCAGCCCTTAAATTTTTAAGGCACAACCTGGGGAGCGAAAATTTGCCTTAATAAATTAACCAGATCTTTTTTAAATGCAATTTTGCAATCGCTGCATGGTCCAGAGCAAAAAATCACGTCTATTTTTTAACGTTTTAAATAAATTTCACCCTTTTTGAGATGAGAAAAGGTGATTTCAGGTGTATTATGATTTAGAAGGGAAGATTTTGACTTCTTTCATATATAACCTATGCTAAACCTTAAAGAGATTGATTTGATAGAAAGATATCTTTCCGGTAACGCTAACGGAGAAGAATCTGAAATTGTTGAGCAGATGTTTGCTGATGGCAAATATAACTCTGCGCTTCACTCATACTTAAGAAATTCCTGGAATATAACTTTATCTAAACCTGCAGAAGAGATTGATCTAACTCATTTGTTGTATACCGTTCGTCAAAATGTTTTAAAGCCCCAAGAACATCAGAAGCTGTCGCCTTATGCTCTATATTCCAAAGTTGCAGCTATCTTGCTGTTGCCTGTAGTTTTAGCGCTGTTTTATTTGATGTTTTCATGGAAAGATGAATCTCATATTGTTCTTGATTTGCCATCAAAGGCTACCATTGAGGCCCCTATGGGTGCAAGGGTGTCCTTTGTCTTGCCCGATGGAACCAAGGGGTTTCTCAATAGCGGCTCATCTTTATCATATCAACTTCCATTTACGTCAAACCGAAATATAGAGTTGCAGGGTGAGGCCAATTTTGAGGTTATAGCTAATGCAGAAAATCCATTTATTGTTCAGATAGCCGGTTCTGCGATAAAGGTATTGGGCACCCAGTTTAATCTGAATGCCTATCCCGACGCACCATATATTGAGGTTATTCTGGTTGAAGGAAGCCTGGAATTTATTGCATTGACTGGAAGTCAGCCTGTTGAGATGCACCCGGGTGAGCGATTAATCTTCCGTGAGAAACAGATTTTCATTGAAAACACCGATGTTTTGAAATATACTTCATGGACACAAGGAAAGCTCATCTTCCGTGGTGATCCAATGTCGGAGGTAGTCCGACGGATATCAAGATGGTTCAATGTTGAGGTGGTTATAGTCGATTCGGAACTGGATCAATATTTCTTTCGTGGCACCTTCGAAGACGATTCTCTCGAAGAGGTTATGCGTCTGATCCAAATGACTTCTCCCATCCGTTACCGTATCTTGCCTAGATCACAGAATGGTGATGGCAGTTGGAACCGGGAGCAGGTAATTATTTCCAAAAGAAGCTGAATTGTTGAATCTCTAAATTAATAGTATAGAGTGTGTATGAAAGATTAAAATTACGAAGCAAGATTATCTCATAAAGACTATTCTAACAACCGATTAATAACGATAAACCTAAATTGCTGAAATTATGAAGAATAGAGATGATACATCTACTGTTTAGAAAAAAAGGAAATCGCGCCAACGATTTCCTTCAAAACTCTAAAAGAATTTTTAAAAACTAAACATTTCAAATTTATGAAAAAATGCGTAAACAACCGGGCAAGCCAATTTGAGCCGGTTAAGAAGGCCTTATTAATTATGAGATTAATCCTATTTCTTATTTTAGCCGGTTTTTTTCAAGGGTTTGCCAGTGAGGCATATGCCCAGCGAACTAAGCTTTCACTCAGCCATAGCAACTCTTCGCTCGAATCTATACTGGATGATATTGAGAACCAAACAGAGTTTTATTTTCTATACAATGAAAAATTGGTAGATGTTAAACGCACAGTTTCAATACAAGCTGAGGATGTGAATGTTAATGAAATTTTGACTCTGTTATTTGCCGAAACCGATGTAGTCTATAACATTGTTGACAGGAAAATCGTTTTGGCGCCCAGAGAAATGAATGCCTCCTTGCAGCAAGCAACGCTTTCGGGTTTGGTCACCGATCGCTCAGGGAGTCCACTGCCTGGGGTCACAGTGGTTGTAAAGGGGACCACTATCGGTACAATTACTGATGTAGATGGAAGATATAGTTTAGCCACTGTGCCGAGCGGATCTGTCATCGTCTTCTCTTTTGTGGGTATGCGTTCTCAGGAAATTGCCTATCAGGGTCAAACCACGTTAAGTGTTGAAATGCAGGATCAAACCATCGGTCTCGATGAGGTTGTGGCGATTGGCTATGGAACACAGCGACGTGAGAATGTGATTGGGTCGGTTACTGCAGTTAGAGCCGAGGAGCTAACTGCAGCTCCGGTATCAAGAGTGTCTAATGCCCTTGCTGGCAGACTTCCCGGAGGTATATTTATGCAGGAGTCGGGGGAACCCGGCAATGATGCTGCAACCATAAGAGTAAGAGGCAGCAGCACATTTGGCGAAAATCAACCCCTGGTAGTAATTGATGGAATTCCTGGTCGCGACCTTAATTCTTTAAATCCCGAAGATATTGAATCAATAACCGTTCTCAAGGATGCATCTGCAGCCATCTATGGTTCAAGGGCAGCCAATGGGGTCATTTTGGTGACGACCAAAGGAGGTGCAACCGATACTCCTGCTAAACTGACCTACAGCTTTTATGAGGGGTTCTTATCACCTTCAAAGCTGCCGGAGCTGGCAGATGCTGCGACCTATGCAACTATGATCCGCGAAATGCAGTCATACCGAAATGTGCCGGAAGCCAATATGCGCTATTCTTTGGCAGATGTTGAAAAATATCGTTCCGGAGAATTTCCCTGGACGCATCCCAATACCGATTGGTATGCGGAGGCGTTGAAGCCTTATAGTAGCACCCGCAGCCATAATCTGGCTCTCTCTGGTGGAACAAGCCGTACAACCTATCATACATCTTTTGGCACACAATTCGATGACGGTATTTATGTCAATTCAGCAACTTCCTACAATCGCTACAATCTAAAAGTAAGCATCAATTCAAAGGTTAACGACTATCTGACCTTGGGCCTTAATATGAGTGCCGTGCAGGAGAACCGAATGTATCCCACCAAAAGTACAAGCTCTATTTTCAATACATTAATTAGGATGTATCCAACATCCCATGCCATTTTCCCGGGAACAGATCTTCCGGGTCCTGATATTGAATACGGAGATCAGCCTATGGTATCGGCTTCATTTCAAACCGGTTTCGATGATGACAAACGATACCGTGCCGACAATCTGTTCAGTGCATCACTTAAAATCCCTGGCATTGAAGGTCTCGTGCTGAGCGGGTATTTTGCTTATGACATATATATGCAACGCCGTAAACTTTTTCAGAAACCCTGGACATTATATACGCTGGATGAGACCTCATACCTGGCTGCCGGCAATACAGGCAAAGAGGATGGCTCCGCTTTTTTAAGAGCAAAAACCATTGGTTATGCGGAACCAAGGGTTACCAACTATTCGGCCTACTCCGAATCAAAAACCATAAACGCTAAATTGGATTACGAAACAACGCTGAATAATGCTCATAACATTTCTGCCTTTGTAGCATACGAACAAAATGAGTTTAACAACGGAGGTTTTGAAGCTTTCAGACGTTTCTTTATCTCTGATCAGCTGCCTTACCTCTTTGCTGGTGGCGATGCTGAGAAAAACAACAACGAGTTTGTGGGCCTTGATGCAAGGGTGAATTACTTCGGGCGTTTCGGATACGACTATAAGGGGATTTATCTCTTTCAGTTCAATTTCCGTCGCGATGGTTCACTCCGCTTCTCAAAAGAGACTGGCCGGTGGGGCAATTTCCCATCGGTATTGTTTGGTTACCGGCCATCTGAACAGGATTGGTGGCAAAATAACCTTTCCTTCATAAGCGACTTTAAATTAAGGGGTTCGTTCGGACAGATGGGTAACGACCAGGTAGCTGCTTTCCAATATCTCACAAGTTATGGCTTCAATACAGGTTACAGTTATGGGGAAAGCCGGAACTATGCAGCAGGTCTTGATCAATCGAATGTACCGAACCCATTTATAACCTGGGAAGTAGCCAATGTATACAACGTAGGTTTTGAGGCGATTACGCTCAATCGAAAACTTTCCATAGAAACAGACTTTTTTTACGAACGGCGCTCAGATATTTTGATCAAGCGTGACGTATCTGTGCCCCGATTTACCGGGATTAGTCTGCCCGACGAAAACTTTGGTGTTGTAACCAACCGTGGGTTCGAAGCAGTAGTAGCCTATCGTGACCAAAGCGGTGAATTCAAATATTCAGTATCAGCCAATGCTGCTTTTGCACGCAACCGGATTGTTGAGGCCGATGAGCCACAAGCCCCGGTGCCATGGCAAACTCGCACAGGAAAGCCAATGAACGCACTTTTACTTTACCGGTATTTGGGAGTATACAGAGACATGGATCATGTTAATTCTACTGCACATTTGCCACAGGCCCGCCCAGGTGATCTTATTATTGAGGATTACGACGGTGATGGTAAAATTACGACCGACGACCGACAACTTTTCCCACTCACTACTACACCTGAACTAACCTTTGGTCTCTCTTTCGATGCAGCATATAAAAACTGGCAGCTAAGGGCACTCGTGCAAGGTCACGGTAGGGCTTTGCGTTACATATATTCTGACGAGCGCATAGGATCGGCCGGTAACTACTTTAAGTGGGATGCCGATGACCGCTGGACACCCGACAATCCAAACGGAACCAAACCCAGAGCATATGAACGTATCGAGGAGTATTGGAGAGGCAGTCACAGAACTGACTATCACTATGCTGATGTTTCCTATGCCCGTTTAAAAAACCTACAGCTGAGCTACCTGATTCCTAAGACTATGGTAGATAAAATTGGGATTGCCGACGCAAAAGTTTACGTCGCTGGACAAAACCTGTTTTTGATTTATTCTGGCAATAAAATCATGGATCCAGAAACGGGAAGTATGGGGGCATACCCAATTATGAAAGTGATGTCAATTGGTGCTCAAATTACTTTTTAATCAAAGCCGTTAAAAATATACTGATATGAAACGAGAAAATTTATCTTTAAAAATATTGGCACTGTTGTTTATTCTTTTTGCATCGTGCGAAGAGATTCTCGACAAAAATCCACCCAGCAGTTACTCCGATCCGGTAGTTTGGTCTGATATTAATCTGGCTAAGACTTACCTTACACGTGCATACAATCAAATAGACTATGGAATGAACAAAGGCGAAATGCTTGGAAGCATGGCCGATGAATTGATAATTGCCCGTGGAGATGTAAATAGTGCTTATCATCAAGGAACTATTTCAGGTGACAATCTAAGCAGCAATCGAGGCCATCTGGCATGGCCACAATATTCAAATATTCAGCGGGTTAATCTATTTCTCGATAATATTGACAAAGTTGCAGAGAGTTACTCTGGCGCAGAAAAGGTGGTTGTTGAAGAACAAGCGAAAGTTTTGAAAGGAGAGGCACTCTTTCTTCGTGCATGGATTTATCATGTGTTACTCCGAAGTTATGGAGGAGTCCCCATTCTTGATAAGTCCTTTACCCTTGGCGATGATTATCTTAATATTGGTCGAGCTACGTTTGAGGAAACGGTTAATTTCATTGTATCTGACTGCAATGCTGCAGCGGGATTGCTCAAGCTGAAAAGTCAGATGGAGATGGGTCGAGCTACCCGAGAGTCCGCTCTAGCATTGAAATCGAGAGTCTTGTTGTTTGCTGCAAGTGATCTTACAGCTGATGGAACCGCCGCGAATAGTTTAGTGGGTTATTCAAACCCTAACCGTACTGCGCTTTGGACAGCTGCCCGTGATGCAGCTAAGGCTGTGATTGATCTTGGAACGGTTAAACTTTCAGACTTTGGAGCACCGGATAAGAAAGCTGTTGCTGAGAATTATTTTGCCATGTTCAAAGCCTATAATCTCGCAGATGATGAGATTATCTGGGGTAGAATGTTCCGCCCTGACGTTGGTACCACGCATTCGCAGAACCGAACTTGCGGTCCTAACGGTATCAGCAATTTTGGCAGAAATGGGCCGCTACAGAGCATGGTCGATAGCTATCAGATGGAAGACGGATCGAGCTTTTTTGATCATTTTGAGGTTGTAAATGGACGTTACGTCAACAAATCAACCAAATACACCTACGAAAACCCTTATTACCACCGTGATCCACGCTTCTATGCCAGCGTTTTATACGATAGTGCCGTATGGCAGCCCCGATTCCCCAATTTAGCAGAAATAGATCCTCTAGGAATATATGACCGTCGTACCCGTATAGTTATTTCGGGAGGGAAAGTAGTAAGCGAGCGTTTTGGTTTAGATACACGTCAAGGCCCGGTTGACAACTGGAATGGAACCCAGGTTGGATACCTTCTTAAGAAATTCATGGACGATCAAACCAACGGCAGGGATGGCAACAACCAAAATGTATGGATACACATGCGTTATGCCGAGGTATTGCTCAATTATGCCGAGGCTCTTTTGGAGTTGGGTGATGCTCAGACTGCTTCTCAATATATCAATATGATCCGGAACCGATCGGCAATGCCCAACTTTACCGGAGATGTAAGAACAGCACTTCGTCAGGAACGAAAAATTGAACTTTTTGGTGAAGATATTCGCTGGTTCGATGTCCGAAGGTGGAAAATTTTAGATCAAGCCCTTGCTGGCACGCCCTGGGGAATTGATATTCTTGAAGTTACGACTGACGGCGTTAAGGAAACCACCTGGATACGGCGCAGAGCACAACCCGACAGCAAGTTTCATCCAAAGCTTTATTGGATTCCTATTGAAACAGCTGAGTTGCGCAGGGCTCCAAAATTGGAACAAAACCCGGGATATTAATCCATAAAGTATTAGATTTGAACACATGCTGCTGTTTTGGGCAGTATGTGTTCTTTATCTCAACTTATAGAATCCTGAAATAGAAATAGTTTTACAATTAAACTACCAAGCATCCGACGCAAGATGGCTATCCTTGGGTAATATCTTTACCGGGGCTGGCTTAAAAAACGAATAGAAAGTGTAAAGTCACTACAAATAATTATTGCATATGAAACATCTCTTAATTCTTCTAATTGTGATCTTTTCTGCCTGTTCCACTACGCCAAAGCCGCCAGCGGTGGAGTTTAAATCCTATCCGGAGCAGAAAAAAATCGACGTTTTTGTAGAGGGCAGCCTTTTTACTTCCTTTATCTATCCGGATGATATGGAGAAGCAGGTTTTGTATCCCATTTTTACTGCCTCGGGAAAGGATGTTACTCGCGGATTTCCGATGAATCCCAGACCTTTTGAAAGAACAGATCATCCCCATCATGTTGGTCTTTGGCTCAATTTCGGGGATGTTAACGGACTCGACTTCTGGAACAACTCCTTTGCGATTGCCCCCGAAAATAAGCACCGGTATGGTTCTATAAAACTTCGGGAAATTACCGAAATGAACAACTCAGAAGGCCGATTGGTGGTATATTCCGATTGGGCTGATGTGGATGGAAATGTTCTCCTGACTGAAAAAACCACCTATCTCTTTGAAGGCGATGAATTTTCTCGTTCCATCATCCGGAACACCGAACTCACTGCTGCTTCAGAGGTTACCATTACTGAAAATAAGGAGGGTCTGCTGGGATTGCGCGTTGATAGGGCTTTTGAAGAGCCGTCGCAACGCCCGGGAAGGTTTCTTGATGCAAGTGGTAATGTTACGGAGGTACCTGTATTAAACAACGACGGCGTGAATGGCGTGTACCGCAATGCAGAAGGATACACTGCCGGTGATGTCTGGAGCAAGCGCAGCGGTTGGGTTGCCCTGCGAGCCGACAAGGAGGGTGAAATTGTTACCCTGGTAATCCTGGATCACCCTAAAAACCCTAACTATCCTGCCTGGTCGCATGCCAGAGGTTACGGACTTTTTGCCCACAACAATTTTGCCGGAAGAGCGGTCGATGAAAACAGCTCTGAGGTGAAACATGTACTTTCGGCCGGGGATATCATTACCCTTCGGCATCAGGTGATTATTGGCGGTGATCTTTCAGACGATCAAATCAATCAATTGGCAAATAAATTCTCCGCTGCATTCTAAATGCAGCAAGCTTATGCTGCACTTTTTGCGGCATAAGCTTCATTCTTTGAAATTCTTAGATTACCTCAATCTCTACCTTACAAGTTGTTCGCATGTTTAGCAATCATTGGGCCTACTAACATCACGGAATAACTCACCCTTTCGAACCAGAAGCGTACATTTAAACCAATAAAATCTTAAAATATGAAAGAGAAAACCAACCCGTCCAGAAGAACTTTCCTGAAACAGGCTTCGGGAGGAGCACTTTTGGCTGCAGTAACGCCAGGAATTATGAATGAAACCATCGAAGCTCCTGTAATTATTCCCTCCGGTGCCAAAGGTGCCAATGATCGGGTTCGGGTAGCTGTTCTGGGAGTCAACGGTCGCGGAAAGTCACACATAAGCAGCATTATGGGTCTTTCCTCCAAATCGAATGTTGAAGTGGTGGAACTGAGTGATCCCGATATGAATGTTCTTCAGACGCGGGCCAAAGAGTTTGAAACCTCCTATGGCAAAAAGGTTGCCATTGAGCAGGACTTCAGAAGAACCTACGAAAAAAAGGATATCGACGCCGTAATGTTGGCTACACCGAATCATTGGCATGCACTGCAAACCATCTGGGCTTGTCAGGCAGGAAAGGATGTTTTTGTAGAGAAACCTGCGACCCACAACATTTATGAGGGTAAAAAAATGATAGAAGCAGCCTACAAAT
>DIUI01000140.1 GCA_002428215.1 Prolixibacteraceae bacterium UBA6162 | reverse complement strand
AATCAAAAATTTCAAGCCTTTATAGATTTGAATTACATTTCAGATAGAAATTGGTTATTCTGAATAAAAGTAGAAATAATTTGAAAAAACGCTAATCTAACGGATTGGACTGAATCAGTAAATTACAGCAAAAATATGGACGCAAAAATTCAACAACTTACCGAGGCCATTTACAACGAGGGGGTACAAAAAGCTAAGCAGGAAGCTGAAGCAATCCTTCAGTCGGCCACCGAAAAAGCTGCAAAAATAGAGCAGGATGCTGAAAAAGCTGCCCAGAAATTGATAAACGATGCGCGCCAGAAGTCAGATGAACTTAAAAGACATGTCGACGCTGAAATACGGATGACGGTGAACCAAGCCGTTTCGGCAATGAAGCAGGAGATAACACAATTGGTATCGATGAATATGATTCAGCCTGCCGTTAAGGAGATGTTTTCCGACCAATCTTACCTTCAATCGCTCATCAGCCTTGTGGTCAAAGGATGGCTCGACAAGGAGCATTTCGACCTTAATGTTATTCTGCCCGAGGCCGACCGCCAAAGGCTGGAGCAGTTTTTCAAAAACAACCTGGCTGCCGAACTTAACAAAGGAGTTTCGATAAACTTCGACACCAAGCTAAAGTCGGGATTTAAGGTCGGACCTGCTGATGGCAGCTACCTGATTAGTTTTACCGATGAGGAGTTCACCAACTTCCTCAAAGGATATCTTCGTCCTAAAACCGCTCAAATTCTTTTCGAAGAGACAACATGATGTCAAGAAACTATTACTGTTTGGTGGCAGGCTTGCCGGATTTAATTCCGGATGATAAGAAACTGCACTTTTCGAGCGCCGGGTTACGAGATTATCTCGCCGAAGAATTACATCCCGACGATTTCGAGATGGTGAAGCTATTTTACCTGCCGTGGGACCACGACAATCTGCTAAACCTCCTTTTTAAGACCGGAAAAGATTTTGACAACCGAGGAAATTTTGCATCAGATCAGCTAGAGCAGTTGTGCGATAAAAAACAGTTCGACACTATCGATACGTCTCTGTTTCCAGATTACTTTACCGACTTTATTCACTATTATCACGACGAGGAGGAGGAAACAACCCTCAGCGCCTGCACTACCTACCTCAACGAAGCCTGGTATTCGCTTTTGCAAAATCACTCCAGCGCATTCCTGAATGAGTTTGCACGCTATAAACTTTCGATGGGGAACATCCTTCTTGCACTCAACGGTCGAAAGCACAACCTACCCTATGATGAAGGACTTATGGGCAACGATGAAATTACACATGCCCTAAGAAAGAGCAGATCGCGGGATTTTGGGTTGTCGGCCGAGGTAAACGAAATTGAGGAAATCATTCAGATTTTCGAAACAGAAAACATACTGGAAAGGGAGTTAAGGCTTGCCAACCATTTTTGGCAGTTCCTCGACGAAATTACCTTCTTTAACTATTTTACAGCCGAACGGATTCTGGCTTTTGTTCAGAAGCTCTTCATTGCCGAGCGGTGGTACCACCTGAATAAGGAGAAAGGCCAGGAGATTTTCAGCCGGCTTCTTCAAGAATTACAATCCAATTTTGATTTTCCCGAAGAATTTGCATTAACATATGGCAAGAGAAACTAAAACAACAGGCAAGGTGGTCGGTATTGTGGCCAACCTGGTAATCGTAGAAGTTAACGGCCCGGTGGCCCAAAACGAAATATGCTTTATAACCCTTGGCCACGAAAGATTGATGGCTGAAGTCATAAAGGTGGTTGGAAAAGATGCCTACGTGCAGGTTTTCGAGAGCACCCGTGGACTCAAGTCGGGATCGGAGGTTGAATTTCAGGGGCACATGCTCGAAGTAACCTTAGGCCCCGGTGTTTTGTCGCGTAACTACGACGGGCTGCAAAATGATCTCGACAAGATGGAGGGGGTTTTTCTAAAGCGCGGTGACTACACAGACCCTCTGAATCGTGAAAAACTATGGGCATTCAAACCTTTGGTTAAACCGGGCGATTCTGTAAAAGCAGGCGACTGGCTGGCAGAAGTGGACGAAAATACCATGCCCCACAAAATTATGGTCCCCTTTAAACTCACAGGTGCCTACACCGTGAAAAGTATTGTTGCTGAGGGTGAATATATTGTCGACCATCCCATAGCGGTTATTACTGGTCCCGATGGGGCCGACATCCCCCTGACCATGGTGCAAAAGTGGCCGGTAAAAGTGGCCATCAGAGCATTCAAGGAGAAACCTAGACCGTTTAAACTGCTGGAGACAGGTGTGCGCTGCATGGATACCCTGAATCCCATAACCGAGGGTGGAACTGGTTTTATTCCCGGTCCTTTTGGTACCGGAAAAACGGTTTTGCAGCATGCCATTTCAAAACAGGCCGAAGCCGATATCGTAATTATTGCCGCCTGTGGTGAGCGTGCCAATGAAGTTGTAGAGGTCTTTACTGAATTTCCCGAGCTCGACGACCCACGTACTGGTCGTAAGCTGATTGAAAGAACCATCATTATAGCCAATACTTCAAACATGCCGGTGGCTGCCCGCGAGGCATCAGTATATACGGCCATGACAATTGCCGAATACTACAGATCGATGGGACTCAAGGTACTGTTGATGGCCGACTCCACCTCGCGCTGGGCACAGGCTCTTCGCGAAATGTCGAACCGATTGGAAGAACTTCCCGGCCCGGATGCATTCCCAATGGACCTCTCAGCCGTAATCTCCAACTTCTATTCAAGGGCAGGATTCGTTTACCTGAACAATGGAGAAACCGGATCCATCACGTTTATCGGTACAGTATCGCCGGCCGGTGGAAACCTAAAAGAACCTGTAACCGAAAGTACCCGGAAGGCAGCCCGCTGTTTTTACGGTTTGAACCAGGGCAGAGCCGACAGTAAGCGATATCCCGCCATCGATCCAATCGATAGTTATTCGAAATACCTTGAATATCCCGAAGTTCAGGAAAATCTCGCCAAAAATGTGAGTCCTACCTGGCTCGACGATGTTATCAAAGCCAAAGATGTTTTGCTCAGAGGCAAAGAGGCGATGGAACAGATCAACATTCTGGGTGATGATGGGGTTCCACTCGTTTTTCACGAACGGTTCTGGAAGTCTGAATTGATTGACTTTGTAATCCTGCAGCAGGATGCCTTCGATAAAATTGACGCTTCCTCTCCCATGAATCGGCAGAAGTTTATGCTTGGGAAAGTTCTTGAAGTTGCCAACAACTCCTATTCATTTAACCATTTCGAAGATGTAAGTACATTCTTTAAGGAGGTTATCAACCGCTTTAAACAGATGAACTACTCAGAGTTTGAATCGGAGCAGTTCAAACGCCACGAAGAGGCTTTGCAAGCTATTCTCAGCGAACGTTTAAACTAAAATAGTTACGCATTTATTCAACGTATAATTGACTACATATGGAAAGCCAGGCGTTTCAAAAAATCTATACAAAACTGAATAATATAACCAAAGCCACCGTGACGCTTAAAGCCGATGGTATTGGATACGACGAGATAGCTACCGTGCATGGCCGTATGGCGCAGGTAGTAAAAATTATGGGACAGGAGATAACCCTCCAGATTTTTGAGGGTACCGAGGGTATTCCCACCAATGCAGAGGTTAGTTTTTACGGCCGTCCTCCTCAGTTGAGTGTAAGTGATGAACTTGCAGGTCGTTTCTTCAACGCCTATGGTCAACCCATCGATGGTGGTCCTGAGATTCAAGGCGAAATTCGCGATATCGGCAGCCCTTCGGTAAATCCGGTAAGGCGCAAACAGCCCTCTAATATCATTCCAACTGGTATCGCTGGTATTGACCTTAACAACTCACTGGTATCTGGCCAGAAGATTCCATTCTTCGCCGATCCCGACCAACCCTACAACCAGGTAATGGCCATGGTGGCCCTGCGCGCCAAAACCGATAAAATTATTTTGGGAGGCATGGGACTCACCAACGACGACTACCTCTATTTTAAACATGTATTTGAGAATGCCGGAGCTCTCGACCGTATTATCAGTTTTGTAAATACCACAGAAAACCCACCGGTAGAGCGGCTTTTGGTACCCGATATGGCACTTACAGCTGCCGAATATTTCGCCGTCGATAAAAACGAAAGTGTGCTGGTTCTGCTCACCGACATGACACTATATGCCGACGCCCTGAGTATTGTTTCAAACCGTATGGACCAAATACCTTCGAAAGACAGTATGCCCGGATCTCTCTACTCCGACCTGGCCCGTATCTATGAAAAAGCGGTTCAGTTTCCCGCAGGAGGTTCGATCACCATCATCGCAGTTACTACCCTGTCTGGCGGCGATATTACCCATGCTATTCCTGATAATACTGGCTACATTACCGAGGGTCAGCTTTTCCTCAGAAGAGACTCTGAAATCGGAAAAGTAATTGTTGATCCATTCCGCTCGCTCT
>DIUI01000111.1 GCA_002428215.1 Prolixibacteraceae bacterium UBA6162 | reverse complement strand
TTTTTACCTGACACTACACCTTTGGAAGTAAAACCCACTAAGTTTTGTAATAAACAAGGATGCTGCTCAATTTTTAATTCTTTAATCACAGATGCCGGCCTTGCGCATCCCATAAAACTTTTTTCCTCATCTTTGCAGCTTTCCAACCATTTTAAAATTATCCACTATGGTTAAACTGCTGTTCAGTCATAAAATTCATCAGGGCCTCATGCACTTTTGGTTGCTAATCTCCAGAGTGGTGCTATCGGCTTTCATGTTCACCCACGGATTACCCAAATTGCAAAGATTGCTCAATGGAAATTACGAAGGTTTTCCTGATCCCCTTGGAATTGGGTCGACATACTCATTAATACTAACCGTAATAGGAGAAATAGTAGCACCAATTTTGGTGGCAGCGGGTCTTGCTACCCGTTTGAGTTCAATACCGGTTATAATAGCCATGGGAGTTGCTGCGTTTATGGTACATGCCACCGATCCTTTTCAGCGCAAAGAGCTTGCCCTTATGTATCTTGTAGGCTTCGTCGCTATCCTTATTCTGGGAGGTGGCAAGTATTCATTCGACGCTGTGTTAAATAAGCGCCGTTAATCTGATCTGTTTCCACGTTACCATATCACCAGTAATCCAAAACCATTAATTGGGCTTCGATGATCAAAATTTTTCTACTTCTGCTTCTGGCAATTTCGACATATCACTCCTCTTATGCTCAGTCGACTAATTACCGCGCTGTACCTCCTCCGAAACTGGTAATTGGAATTGTGGTAGAAAACATGAGACCCGATTATATAGAACGCTATTGGGATCAGTTTGGCAACAATGGCTTTAAAAAATTGTATTCGCGGGGTACTGTAATTTCCAACATGAGAATGGCGCAGCATATGCAAAATTATGCGAGCGGCACCGCTACTCTTTTTACCGGAGTCTATCCGGGCTTTCATGGCATCGTCGATGCGGTTTGGTACGACCGATTAAGGTCGCGCGAGGTTCAGGCGGTTTCCGATGATTACTACTTCACTGTGGGAGCAGATTCAAAAAGCGGCAATGCTTCGCCCCGGAAATTGCTCTCGGGTACTATTGGCGACAATTTAAAACTTGCCACGCTAAACAGGGCAAAGGTGTACAGCATTGCCATGAATGCAGAATCGGCCATTTTATCGGCAGGTCACGCTGCCGACGGTGCCTGGTGGTTCGATCCGGTTTCGGGCCGCATGATTTCGAGTTCATTTTATGTAAGCAACTTCCCGGAATGGGCCCGCGACTTTAACATGGTAAGCCAGGGCGAGAAGTATTCAGGTCGGAATTGGGTAACCCTCCACCATGAGAGCGTTTACAGTGCAAGCCTCGCCGATAATCACCCACTTGAAGCAGGGTACAATGGCCGAGAAAATACTTTCCCGCATGCACTTGGCAGATTGGTACGGCGTGCCGAATCTTTTGCTCCGATAAAAACCACTCCCTATGCAAACACCATAATTAGGGAGTTTGCTACTGCACTGATGTCTAATGAAGCGGTTGGCACCGATGCTACCCCCGATTTGGTAACCCTGTTTTTCTCATCAATGGATTACGAAAATCACAGTTTCGGACCGGCATCCCGCGAGATGCAAGACCTATACCTGCGACTTGATGAGGAGATAGCCCAGTTGATTACATTTGCCGAAGAGAAGTTTGGGCGCGATGATGTGGTATTCTTCCTGACGGCCAATACCTCCGCTTCTTACTCGGTTAATTTCCTGAAAGAGACTTTCCGTATGCCGGTAGGAGATTTCAATCTTGAAAGCACCTTTGCCCTGCTAAACTCGTTTCTGAACATCACCTTCGGAGAGGAGCGCTGGATCGAGCATCTGTCAGGCAACCAGGTCTATCTCGATCGCAGACTTATAGAAAGAAAGGGTATCGACCTAAAAACTATTCAACTCAGTGTCGCCGAATTTATCACTCAATTTGAAGGGGTTAAAGCTGCGCTTCCGTCATACAACCTCGAACAAAACCCGGTGAACAACGGACCCCTTGCCGCCTTGTACCGAACCTACATGATTAGCAGATCGGGTGATGTTCTCTATATGCTGAATGAAGGATGGCAGCCAGCACACAGGTTCCGCCGTTTAAACTATACCGACCAGATTCATTTGCCGCTGGTATTTTATGGCGCGCGAATCAATCAGGGAACTATTAAAGAGCCTTTCGAAGCCATTGACCTTGCCCCTACCCTTTCTGAAATAATGCAAATACCCATGCCCGATAAAAGCATAGGAAGAGCTATACCCGGATTATAAAGCGAACCTCTGTTCCGTTATAAATGACGCACCAAAAACATTGATCAAATTAGTGATTTTGGATAAAGCTTTAAAATTTTACGGCCTGAGCGGGGCTGCAGATTGGCCCAGCTGGCAATTTCAAATTCCACAACTATAGTCCCGCAGGTTGGCAAAGCTTCTTGAAAACGATCAATCAAACTGCCTGCAAAATAGGATACACCGGGATTGTGACCAAACACCCCTAACGTCTGATACCGATCGTCGATACCCCTAAGGAAATCAAGAAATCCGGCCGAGGTAAATTCCATGTACAGATCCTCTTCCTCCTGCAATTGAAGCAACGGGTAACTGAAAGTTCCGGCATAAATTTGTGCCGTTTGCAAAGCCCGGGATGCCGGACTTGTTATGAGTAAATCAGGAACCACCCCCGCATGCAGCAAAGCCTTGCTGACCTTGGCGGCATCATGTCGACCTCTTTCGGTAAGGTCGCGGGTAAAATCATCTTCGTAACCATAGGGCACAGCCTTGGCATGCCTTACAATGATCAATCTTTTCATAATCTGGTTTTTAACTACTCCATAGCATTAGATTTTCCCTCTTATTATCGCAACGGTGCACATAAACTCTAACGCAAAAAATGTCCTGCAGTTAGTCCAAAATTACGTTAATTTGCGAAACGATTTTGAAATCTATGAAGAAGATCGGACTACTCTCTGATACCCATGGCGATTTAAACGAACGGCTTTTGCTCTTCTTTGCGGAAGTAGATGAAATTTGGCATGCCGGAGATATTGGTAATTTGCAGACATCCGACCAATTGGCAGCTTTCAAACCTTTAAAAGCTGTCTTTGGTAACATCGACGGAGCCGAACTCCGAAAAATATGGCCGCTACATCAGCGGTTCTTTTGTGAGCAGGTGGATGTCTGGATTACCCACATTGGAGGGTACCCTGGCCATTACGACCGATTGGTAAGACAAGAGCTTGCGTTAAATCCACCCGGACTTTTTATCTGCGGGCATTCACACATACTAAAGGTAATCTACGACAAGCAGTTCAATTTCTTGCACATCAACCCGGGTGCTGCAGGAAATAAAGGATTTCATCACAAGGTGACAGCCGTCAGGTTTGTTATAGACGGCACCAACATCCGGGATATGGAGATTTGGGAACAGGACAGAAATACCGTACCTTCATAGAAGAGCGAAACCGATTGAACATTATGGTTGCCGACGAATTTTCCACCATCCGAATATTGCCCCGATAATCATTCCTAAACCAATACCAACAGAATTCCAGAGGGCTATATTTCCTAAAATCCAGCCAATCAATAGTCCCAAGAGCCCCCCCAGAGCAAAACCTGCTGCTAGTGACCTGGAAAGAGTGCCGAATGTATATTTATTGGGTTCCATAAGTAGTTGCTGATATTTTTAAGAAGGACCTGTTTTTTGCAAGAGCATTGCCACCCATTGATTGCGCTCTTTGCTCGAAATCAGCCTAAAGCCACAATCGAATGCGCGGACAGTTACATCATCCATGTCGCTTATAAAGAACCCACTTACCAGCAAAAGACCTCCTGTCGGCAGAACAGAAGCAAAACTGGGCAAGTCGGCAAGAATCACATTTCTTTGAATATTGGCCAGCACCAGATGGTAGGGTTTCTTACCCAGCAGGGTGGCGTCGCCCAAATAGGCTTTAACCGTCGAAACCTGATTCATTGTGCAATTTTTTTGTGTTGCTGCAAACGACCACTCATCGATATCGATGGCATCGACTTCCAATGCACCAAGCTTAGCCGTTAGAATGGCCAGAATACCCGTTCCGCAGCCCATATCGAGTACGTTGAACCCATCCACTGCAATCTCCAGCAATGACTCCATCATTAGGGAGGTTGTTTCGTGATTTCCCGTTCCGAACGCCATTTCAGGCTCAATTACAATCTCAATGTTCGAAGCAGGAAATTCGTCATGAAAAGGCGAGCGCACAACTACTCTGTCGCCAATCATCAAGGGTTTAAAATAGTTTTCTTCCCACACCCGATTCCAATTGCGGGGTGAAACGTTTTCTACCTGCCAGCTCACCTGCGATGAGAAACCGCCACTATTAACAAGATCAACCAATGAAATATCCCTGAATAGTGGCTCTGAAATATAGGCCAGCAGTCCGGTGCCAGTCTCTTCAAAACCCTCGAAACCTGCATTGGAAAGCAACGCGAGCAACATATCAGAAGTTGCCTCATGGTAGGGATTGATCTCCAGTGCAACGCAAATTGTATCCATCATACATAAAAAAAGTGCATCAAAAGCAGTTCCCAGTGTTGAGACTTTTACATCTACTATTTCCGGACGCGGCAGATGCGGATTAGAGAAGATGTAAAGTTAACGCAATAAGGCAATCAGTTTCTGCTTTTGATGCACCAAAACCAGGGCAGTTGTAAAATTATGCCCTAAATCCGTTTACTATAGCCAGAAAATTTGTGGCATCGAGCGAAGCACCGCCAATAAGACCGCCATCCACATCGGGATTGGCAAAAAGTTCTTTGGCATTCCCGGCATTACAGCTTCCTCCATACAAGATGGAAGTTTTCTCTGCTACTTCAGCACCAAATTTTTCAGCTACTATAGAGCGCAAGAAGGCATGCATCTCCTGCGCCTGAGCCGAGGAAGCAGTTTTTCCAGTGCCAATTGCCCAGATGGGTTCGTAGGCAATCACCAACTTATCGAAATCGGCCTCACTGAGTTTAAAAATTGTCTCGGTAAGCTGTTGCTTCACATATTCGTTTTGAGTGCCGGCCTCACGTATTGCCAGTGGTTCACCACAGCAGTATATGGGAGTAAGGTTACTGGCAAGAGCCAAAGCCAGTTTTTTGTTCAGCACATCACTGGTTTCGCCATAATATTCACGACGTTCGCTGTGTCCAACCAACACATAATTTGCACCGGTAGAGCTTACCATTTCGGCCGAAACCTCACCGGTAAATGCTCCTTTGGGTTCAGCAGCGCAATTTTGAGCACCCACTTTAACCCGATTGCCATCAACAATCGAAACCACTTTGGAAAGATGAACAAAAGGAGGGCATACTACTACCTCGACCGATGGATCTCCCGCTACAGATACGGCCGACATAACTGCTTCGGCAAGCTCTGCTCCGGCAGGTAGGGTTGTGTTGCACTTCCAGTTTCCGGCTACAATTTTTTTTCTCATTACTATCCTGTTTTTAAATTGGTTACTGAACTAAACATTGTAAATTTACCATATCACATCAAACGGGGAAGATAGTATTTCGCACATGCGTCTATGTTTAACCATTTGTTCATACGGTTTTTATGCTGCTATTCAAAACGATTGGGGTCGGGAAGATTGTTGTGCGAAAACTTTCCGACAATTGTACCATTTTTCAAAACCAACAGTCCGGGATTAGACCGGATGATGGTCTTTAAGTCGATCTCGTCGGCCGAATAGAATGGGACAGAAAATCCTGTTTGCTGCTGAAATAGTTCGATGGCAGCAGTATCCGAAGCAGTCAGACCAATAAAAGCGTAACTCTTTTGAGCAGCCCATGCAGCCAGCCGATTCAATTGGGAGAGGTTGCGAATCGATGATTTTTCAAGTTTGTGGGAAATTACAATAAAAACATAGTTGGGATCATACAGGAACTGGTCGGCAATATTATCGCCCTGGTAGGTTTCTACCGCAAAACTCTTGATGGCAGGTCGGAATCCCTCTTTAATCAAAACCGGCTCGTCCATCCGGTCAAATTCCCAATTTTCAGTATCCTCCCAGGGATAATCTTTGTCGGAGAACTTGACCACTTCATTGCTGTTTTTATTACGATAGTAGAGGGAATGTTCATAAACATCAGGTTCTGCATCGGGGGGTATTTCCATCGCTTCCGCAATATTCACCCCAACCTTAAAAGGCCTGAAGTCGATGACGGGTTCGTACCATGCACTCCAGCCAACAGAAATAACATAAACAGCAAGAGAGGCATAGCCAAACAAGGCTCTCAATCTTCCGAGGGGTAAAGGTTGTATAGATGAATGCTTCAACCAAATCAATAGAGACAGAGCCAAAAGCACTAAGTTCTTGTAAAACGTTTCCCAATTTGAAATAACCCAGGCGTCGCCAAAACATCCGCAGTCGGTTACTGGGTTAGCAACTGCTATCCATAGGGTGAGCGGGGTAAAGAAGAGCATAAACAGCATCGCTCCGGCAGGAAACAGTTTTTGGCGAAGACCGAAAAGGATGCCCACCCCAACAAAAAACTCAGCAAAAGAGAGCAGCATACCCAGCGGATAGGCCGACCATGCAATTGCATCGATCCCCAGTGCCGAAAAATAGTCGATAAAT
Organism: Prolixibacteraceae bacterium UBA6162; assembly: GCA_002428215.1. Next base: position 36,974 of record DIUI01000111.1, on the reverse strand, counting down.
TTGTAAGCCGATCCCCATGGGTCTATGCCTTTGACAAATCCGGAAAAAATAAATAGAGCCCCTACAACAAAGCGCGCCAGAAAAAACAGAATTCTCATATCCGGTCAGTTTTTTTCAAAATCAATTTTAATCAACGCAAAAACAGCATAATTAATCATATCGAGGTAGTTGGCATCAATGCCCTCCGACACCAGCGTCTTGCCTTTATTATCTTCGATTTGTTTGGTTCGCTTAATCTTCATGAGGATAAGATCGGTGAAGCTGCTAACCCGCATTTTCCGCCATGCTTCGCCGTAGTCGTGATTCTTTGCCTCCATCAGACTGCGCGCCTTGTCGAAGCAAAGATTATAAAGATCGAGTGCCTGCGCAGGATTCATCTCCTCTTCGGCGGGGGTAAGTTCCAGCTGAATTAACCCAATAATGGCATAGTTGATAATGCCTATAAATTCGGCCCTTGCATCCTCGTCTACCATTGTGTGGGTTACCTCATCGAGGGTTCTAATGCGCTGGGCCTTAATAAAAATCTGATCGGTTATCGATGGAAGCCGCATAATTCGCCAGGCGGTACCATAATCTGTCATCTTTTTCACAAACACCTCGCGACAAACCGATGCTATGGAGTTGTATTGCTCAATTGTGTTATTCATGCTGATGGTAATTAACATATAATTGAATGAATGCAAAAACAAAATAACTACATTTTGAATAAGATTAGGGCAGTTTTCCTAATAAACCATGAATCCTGATTGCCGCATGCTGCGAATTCAAGCACATGACTATAGGATTGGGTACCGCAACTCTGTAGGGTAAAGCATTCACGCATTGGACGATTGGTTATGAATTCCAAACATTAATAGTGTATAAAATTATACAAATTATGAGTGTTTAGGCTCTTTTATTGTACATTTGCACAACGCAAAAATGTTACTCTTTCTAAATTTAATCGTCATGTTAGTTACTCAATCTTCAGGAAAGTTTCTCAAGCGTAAGCATTCCCTGCTGTTGGGCGAAGATTTGCTTGATCTAACCCATCCTTGTGTTATGGGAGTAATCAACTTAACCCCCGACTCCTTTTACGATGGGGGTTTGATTAAAAACGAAACAGAATTGCTTGAGAAAGTTGAGCAAATGGTGATTGATGGAGCATCTGTTATCGATCTGGGAGCAGTATCAACCCGCCCGGGGTCTGAGCCTCCCCCGTTGAACGAGGAGCTTGACCGGTTGCTTCCGGCGGTAAAATCCATTCACAAATATTTTCCTGAGATCCCAATTTCAATTGACACCTATCGTTCATGGATTGCAGTCAGGGTTTTCGAGGAGGTAGGGCCCGTAATTGTTAACGACATATCAGGGGGTACACTCGATAGCAAAATGTTCGAAACCATAGGTCTTTTAAAGATTCCCTATATTTTAACACACATGCAGGGGAGTCCTAAAACCATGCAGGACAACCCTACCTACACCGATGTGGTTCGCGAAGTAGCTGCAAGTCTGAGTGAAGGGGTTCGACAACTGACCAAAGCTGGTGCCCACGAAGTAATGATTGATCCCGGATTTGGATTTGGCAAAACGGTGATGCACAATTACCAGCTTTTAAACCGTCTCGATGCCCTCAAAGTTTATCAGCTGCCGGTTGTAGTGGGTGTTAGCCGCAAATCGATGATCTGGAAGGTTCTGGAAACAGACCCTAGCGATGCGCTTAATGGAACAACAGTGCTTAACACCATGGCGCTTTTAGGTGGCGCAGATCTTCTTCGGGTACACGATGTTAAGGAGGCAGTTGATGCCATAAGGCTGTTTTTGCAGCTGAAAGATTCGCTCGACGCATAATCCACTTAGTGCCAATGCTGCATTTCATAACCATTCGCATTCTTGATATCATCGACATTTTCATGGTAGCAATTATGCTGTATCAAATCTACCGGCTGATTAAAGGCTCTGTGGCTTTCAACATCATTATCGGGTTCTCGCTGGTATATCTGGCTTGGGTTATAGTGAGGGCATTTGACATGCAGCTGCTCAGTTCCATCCTGGGCCAGTTTATTGGAGTAGGGGTTTTGGCACTTATTGTGGTTTTTCATCCCGAAATCAGGCGCTTTCTGCTATACATTGGCAGCCATAACCACATCACCAGATTTTTATCGCTCGATAAACTCTTTCATTCAGGCAGAATATCGACCGATGGTTCGGTGATTGCAGACCTCGTAGACACAGCATTTTATTTTTCACGCACCAATACAGGGGCGCTCATCATCTTTGCACGCCGGTCGGAACTAATCGAACAAATTAACACAGGCGAATTGCTCAATGCCCGTATGAGTCAGCCGTTGCTTAAAACCATCTTTTTTAAGAACACGGCACTTCACGATGGAGCAGTTATCGTTAAAGACAACAAAATTGTGGCAGCTGGGTGCATACTGCCTTTAACCCATAAGGATGTCGACAAGGCTCTGGGATTGCGGCACCGAGCTGCTATTGGAATTACTGAAATAAGCGATTCTCTGGCTGTGGTGGTTTCGGAAGAGACAGGAAAAATATCGGTGGTTGAAGGGGGTGTAATAAAACGTAAAGTTACCCGCGATGCACTTACCGAATACTTAAACGCCGCCCTACTGACACCTGAAAACAATCCTTCCCCGGCAACCTCTGCTGAGAAACCCTAACTACCCCCTTCGTTAACTGGAAAATTTCTTAAAGGGCGAATAACAAGGCTGATTTCCAACCAGAATTATTGATTTCTGAGCATAACCATGGTTGCTCCGTAGCCATATTCCCTGAAGGAAGCGTCCTGAAAATCGTATCTCTTGTACTTTGAAGAGAGCTCCCGCCGCAACTCATTCTTCAGCGTACCCTGTCCAACTCCGTGAATGAATACAATCCGCCTGATTCCATCCTGGACTGCCCGTTCCATTTCACGTCTGAAGGTAGTCATCTGGTGTTCAAGCATTTCTCCGGGAGACAATCCGGCAGTATTGTCGACCAACTCGGTAATGTGCAGATCAATCTCTCGTATATCGGGAGCTTGCAGTTTGCGCTTTTGGACACGTTCAGAACCGGCTGGTTCGCTTTTTTCGGAAGGCACCGTAAAGTCATGCTCGAGCAGGGTTTTCATCTTTGCCGCCAGCTCATCCTCTCCGATACCAATAACGAATGCCCGTTGTTCAAAATAGGGATTGTCGGTGTAAATCGACTCCTTGTAAAATTTCACCGGATTAACCTTTACTGTCGCAACCAGGGCTCCTTTCAATTCGTTGGTCTCTTTTTCGACAGGCATTAGCTGAAAACCAAAAGCAGGGAAATGGCTGAGGTCGTCGTGCGTGAATCCCTTAAACGGCACCCTTGAATAGGAAGCCAGCTTGCCGCTTTTCTCTGATTTGTAGCCATCGTCGGTTAAAAGCGAGATGTGATAAAGTATCGGATGACTGGTATCGTTAATCAGCCATGCCTTGATTTCGCCAGAAAGCGGCATTGTTGGAACCTGCGCAACAAATGCCACCCAAAAGGCACCGCCCGGCGAAGCTGGTTTGGCAGCAGAAGAGGCAAACAAAGGTTTGGCCTCCTTTTCCTTGGGGACAACCGGGGGAGAATTTTCACTACGATTATCCCGGGAGTTGGGTCGGGTATCTGAATAGGAGCCCGCAGTACGGGGTGCAATTGAGGCCCGCGAAGAAATCTCATCAACCTTAACCAACTCAGTTATTAGCGTGGGGACTTCAAAGCCCTGATCATCCTCTATAGTTACCACCTTGGGACCAGCAAAACCAGTTACCCTGCCACCGCCAACACTGTTTAAAAACTTTACCTTATCGCCTATCTTCAGCATCATATTTCATTTTGACTACAAAACTACTACATTTTACAGGATGTAGATGAATTTGTACATTTGCCACGCTTTTACACTACCACGATTATGCTGCCCAATATCCATATCAGCGATTATACATACAACCTGCCGGTGGAGAGAATAGCTATTTACCCTCTATCGGAACGAGACAAGTCAAAACTTCTAATATGGAGCAGCGGCAACCTATCGGAATCGGTTTTTTCAAACATCGATGCAGTGCTGCCAGAAAAATCCCTGCTGGTCTTCAACAACACCCGCGTTATACATGCACGATTGCGCTTCAATCGCCCCTCCGGAGCACGCATCGAGATTTTCTGTCTGGAGCCTTCTTCTCCTGCAAACCATCAGATTTCGTTACAACAAACCAGCTTTGTTGAATGGAAGTGCCTTATTGGGAATTCCAAAAAATGGAAATCGGGGAATCTTGAGTTGGTTGTTCAACTGAACGGAGCATCGGTTATTCTGCAAGCCGAAAGAATTTCACGTCAAGGGAATGCATTCATTGTGCGCTTTTCATGGAACACGCTCCACACCTTTGGCTCCCTGCTTGAGGCAGCGGGCAATATTCCCATACCACCCTATCTCAATCGGGAGGCTGATGATAGCGACACCAGCCGATATCAGACCTTGTATGCCAGAGTCGACGGTTCGGTGGCAGCCCCCACCGCTGGTCTGCATTTTACCGATGAAGTACTGGAAAAATTGACCATCAAACAGATTTCAACCGCCGAACTCACACTGCATGTGGGTGCAGGCACCTTCCAGCCGGTTAAGAGTGAACGGGTGGCAGATCACGAAATGCACACCGAAAGTGTGGTTATAACCTACCCCTTTCTCAAACAACTAATTGAACACAAACATCCGGTTGTCGCCGTTGGAACAACCTCTGTGCGCAGCCTGGAAAGTCTATATTGGCTTGGAGTCCAAATCTCCGGAGGAGCAGCCCATAGATCCAACCTGCATGTAGGTCAATGGGATCCTTACACATTCTCAGACCAGATTTCGACCAACGATGCACTTAGTGCAGTTTGTCAATTTATGGAGAAAGACCATCTCGATTACCTCGAATTCTCCACTTCTGTGCTGATAATGCCCGGATACAGCTATCGAATCATCGATGGCATGGTGACCAATTTTCATCAACCGGAAAGCACTTTACTGCTGCTTATTGCAGCCTTTCTCGGCAACGACTGGAAAACAGTTTACAATTATGCCTTGCAGAATAAATTTAGATTTTTAAGCTACGGCGACAGTAATCTCTACCTAAAAAATAGAAATTCATAAAAGCTACTTCCACATGTCTGGTTATTGGATGTCAACATTCTCATGCAATTCCCGGCTCGAATAGAAACGCTCCAGCAAAGACCCATCATTTACCTCTTTTAACAACGACTCGATGGTATTTTTCGGGACATCGTAAATATCGAGTACAATCAAGCCATCAAGACTATTGTTAAAACCCGGATCTACATTGAATCCTGCTATGCGGGCATTGAGCTTGATGTACTTTTTAAGCAAAACAGGTAAGCCGGCGTTCAAAGCATCCACGTCGCCGATAACCCGGTCGAGGTTATTGATGTCTCCCTCCATGCTCTCCATAAGTATTTTAAGATCTGGATTTTCGGCCCGAAATTGGTAACTATTGCGCGGTTTCACCTGTCTGGCAATGTTCCAGTCAAAATGATTGGCCATAATAAACTGAATAATCAGATCTTTCGAAATGGTGGAATAGTAGTTACTGATGCTGACCGGTCCAATCAGGTAGCGAAACTCGGGGTGTTTTAGCATAAAGTAGAGAATCCCCTTCCATAATAGAAACAGCGGCATTGGTTTACGCTGATACTCCTTTATCACAAACGACCGTCCAAGCTCCAAACTCTGGCTTAGAAAACCAGTAAGACGATCAGACAACTTGAAAAGAGAGTGGAGGTAGAATCCGCCCTTCCCAAACTGTTGCATGATTTCGTATCCAATTCCCAAACGATAAGCCCCAACAATCTTTTTTTGGGTTTCGTCCCAAATAAACATTTGGTGGTAGTAGAGATCAAATTCATCGATGTCGATACTTAAATTGGTCCCTTCGCCCACCTCCCGGAAAGTAATTTCGCGTAATCTTCCAATTTCGTAAAGAATATTGGGAATAATAGCTGTGGGTACACAGAAAACATTGTACTCACGCAACCGAAAAAGCAGATATTGTGTCGAAATGGTGTCGATCTCTTTTTGAATCAATTCAGAAGAAATGGGGTCAATTACGGGTACCGGTCGTCTTGCCCTTCTTAAAGAGTAATTAAAGAAGCGCTTTACCTGAATATGGGTTTCCATTCCATAGGTTTTCGCCCTAAGATAACGGCCAAACTGCTGTACATCCGAGAACTTCTTTTGATCGTCAGGTTTAATTGGATTGCCAATTCTGATATGGATGGTTTTTGCCGCCCGCGGAATGAAACGTGACGACATTCGGAGTTGATTCAGCGGACTGTTCAACAGACCAAAGATATTCGACGACGACAGGTTTCCCGTTTGAAAAAGTACCGGAACAACTGGAACCTCAAGTTTTTTAATAAAACGGAGCACGTCGATTCGCCAGATTTTATCGCGCAAAACATTCGACAGGTCGTAGGTTCCGGTTTCGCCGGCAGGAAAAAGACACAAAATTCCGCCATCGCGAATATGCTTAACCGCCATCTTAAGACCAGAGTAGCCCGAATCGGTCAGGCGGCCGACAAATGGATTTGGTTCAAGAAAAAAATCAGAAACCGGATCGACTCGCTGAAAAAGCTGACTTGCAATAATCTTGACATCGCTACGCTTTCCGCTGAGTAACCTTACCAGCAAAAGCCCTTCAAGACCGCCAAGAGGGTGATTGGATACCAGCACTGCCGGCCCTGTATCAGGGATTCGCTGAACCTCGGCAATATCAGCCTCCGTTCGAAAGTGCAAGGCAGCAACAAGTGCATCAATAAACTCCAGCCCCTGTTTACGCGATAATCGTTCAAAAACCCTGTTTACCTTACGGTAACGTAACAGATACATTAAAAAACGGGCAAAATAGTCTCCACCTGATGCGGGATAGACCGCCCCCCGGCCATTCAGAAATTTTGTATTCACCCAAGGCATAGGTCCGGATTGAAGGTTGGTTAGTTGGATTTTTCTGAATCAATGCAGTGCATATTCAACCGATAGATTCAAACAACAATTTAGGCAAAATACCAATGCCAAAATCCGCTCTATCAGAATTTTGTTATTTTCGCCCCATGCTAGAACGTTCAGAAAAACGGCAGTGGTTGCCAACTTCCCGTAAAGAAATGGATTCCCTTGGTTGGGATAGTGCCGACGTAATTCTGTTTTCGGGCGATGCCTATATCGATCATCCCTCCTTTGGAATGGCTGTAATAGGCCGTTTGCTTGAAGCCGAAGGACTCAGGGTAGCCATTGTACCGCAACCCAACTGGCAGGACGACCTCCGCGACTTCAAAAAACTGGGGCAGCCAAATCTCTTTTTTGCTGTTACCGGAGGCAACATGGATTCGATGGTGAACCACTACACTGCCAGTCGCCGTCGCAGGTCTGACGATGCCTATACCCCCGGAGGCAAATCGGGTTCAAGGCCAGATTATGCAACTACTGTATACTCCCGTATTCTCCGTGAACTTTACCCTGATGTACCGCTGATTATCGGAGGCATAGAAGCCTCGCTCAGGCGGGTTACTCATTACGACTACTGGGCCGACCGGCTCTTTCCTTCCATATTGGTCGATACAGGCGCAGATCTGCTGTTCTACGGGATGGCAGAGAAATCTCTTAGCGAATTTGTTCAACTCGTGCAAAGAGGTGTTTCGGTACAAAAGTTAACCAATTTACCACAAACGGCATTTTTGATAGACCGGCAAATGCCATATGCCACACTTAAGAAATGGGATGAGCTGGTGCTCGCTTCTCACGAAGAGTGTCTGGCCGATAAAAAGAGCTATGCACGAAACTTCATGCATATTGAAGAGGAGTCGAATAAAATGGAGGCCCGAAAGCTTATTCAACATATCGGGGATCAAATGGTGGTTATAAATCCCCCATGGCCGGCAATGACCGAGGATGAGATCGATCGTGCCTACGATCTGCCCTATACACGCCTGCCCCACCCCCGCTACAACAATAAGGGCGCCATACCGGCGTACGATATGATCCGGCACTCCATCAATATCCATCGGGGGTGTTTTGGAGGTTGTACTTTCTGCACCATTTCGGCACATCAGGGAAAATTTATCGCAAGCCGCAGTCAGGCCTCCATAATGCGGGAGGTTGAGCAGGTAACCCAAATGCCCGATTTCAAGGGCTACATTTCAGACCTGGGAGGCCCGTCGGCCAATATGTATAAAATGAAGGGGATCCACGAAGAGATTTGTAGAAAATGCAAACGTCCTTCCTGTATCTTTCCCTCTATTTGCAAGAACCTCGACACGAACCACCAACCCATGACGGACCTCTACAAGCAAGTGCGGAACCACCCCAAAGTGAAGAAGGCATTTGTGGGCAGTGGGATACGGTATGATATGATTTTAGAGAAAACGGGTAACACAGAAACCGATAAAGCCAACCGCGAATACCTGCGTGAAGTGATTAAGAATCATGTGTCAGGAAGGTTAAAAGTTGCGCCTGAACATTCATCAGACGAAGTATTGAAATTCATGCGCAAGCCCCCATTTCGACTCTTCGAACAGTTAAATCACGAGTTTAAAAGAATCAATAGGGAGGAAAATCTAAACCAGCAATTAATCCCCTACTTTATAAGCAGTCATCCGGGTAGTAAATCTGAAGACATGGCCGATCTGGCCATTAAAACCAAGGAGATGAATTTTAAACTGGAGCAGGTGCAGGATTTTACGCCTACACCCATGACCCTGGCAACCGAAATATATTACTCCGGATACCATCCTTATACCATGGAGAAGGTATTTACAGCCCGCAGCCACAAAGACAAACAAAATCAGCGGCAATTCTTCTTTTGGTACAAAAGGGAGTTCCGGCGGACCATAATGCAAGAGTTGAAAAACATTGGCCGGAACGATATGATTACCAAACTATTCAAAGGCCAGGCGGGAAACGAAGGCAGCGATCGATAAGGTCGAGGGCATTATTTGATTAACTTGCACGATCACACACTTGCCATGCAACGTTTTTTAGAGAGCACTGCCCAATACCTGTTTCAAAAATTTGATACGGACCTTACCGATGTGACCCTGGTATTTCCCAACCGAAGAGCAGGTGTTTTTTTTACTGCCTATTTGCAGCAACAATTTCAGAAACCAGCCTTCGGTCCTAAAATCACAACCATCAATGAACTGATGCTATCCTTGTCGGATCTTGTTATTCCCGACAAGTTGTTGCTTATTGCAGAGTTGTACGACATTTTCAGACAAGAGACCGGAAGTCATGAAACTTTCGATGAGTTTTACTATTGGGGAGAAATTATGCTGGCCGATTTCGATGATGCCGACAAATACCTGACCAATGCAAAGGACCTCTTCAGCAATGTGACTGAGATCAAGGAAATTGAGAATCAGTTTGAATACCTGACTGCAGCCCAAAAAGAGATGCTCCGACAATTTTGGGGAAGCCTCTCGTCAGACCTTAAGCCCAACAACTTTACGCCGGTGTGGGAAAAATTTTATCCCATCTATGCAAAGTTCAGAACCCTCCTTTTGGAAAAAGGATTGGGATACACGGGTATGGTTATACGCGAAGGCGTTGAATATCTGTCTGAAAGAGTTGAAAAGCTGGGAATGGGGCATTTTTGTTTTATCGGCCTCAATGCCCTTAATGCTTGCGAAGTACATCTGATGCGACACTTGAAAAACGACCAAAGAGCAGATTTCTTTTGGGATTACGATTTGTTTTACCTCGACAATCCGATGAATGATGCAGGCATGTTTCTTCGAGAAAATCGTCAGCAATTTCCGGAACCCAAAGGTTTTGAGATTGAGGGAGATCATTTTTCCAGAGAAAAACGGGTGGAAATTATAGCAGTAGCGGGATCTGTTGCTCAGGCCCAGCTGATACCGGAATTTCTTGCTAATAAAAGCAGCAGCGAAGCACCCAGATTTGATGATACCGCCATTGTTCTCGCCGACGAGTCTTTGTTGGTGCCGGTTTTGGAAACGATTCCTCCATCAGAAGGCCGAATTAACGTTACCATGGGATATCCGGTAAAAAATTCTCCGGTAATGAGCCTGCTGCAGTTGCTCGGTCAAATGCTTAGAAACACACGTGTTACCCCAGGCGAAGACCCTGTGATTTATCAAAGGCTTGTTACCGAAATTCTAAGCCATCAAATACCTAAAGGTTTTGCTCCCGAAGCAACCAATAGCTTTCTGCAAACCCTCACTACTTCAAATGGATCGTATATTAATTCCCGTCAATTGAACCTCACACCACTGCACGAGCAGATGTTTAATCTGCCACAATCTGTTTTGGAGTATCCAAACTATTTTAAGCGGATTCTGCAATTAATACACGACCACTATTTACAAAGGGAAGGAAATGCGATAACACATTCCATTACAGCGGCAATTTTCCAATCGGTCGAACGACTTGAGAGCGTTATGCTTAAAAGTATGCCCAACCGGGACTTCAGCATAACACCCACCATATTTTTTCGACTGCTGCAGCAATATACCGGAGCTATTTCGGTGCCTTTCGAAGGGGAACCTCTCTCTGGAATACAGGTTATGGGGATACTGGAGACACGCTGTCTCGACTTCCGAAGACTCATAATTGTAGGCCTGAATGAAGACATCTGGCCCAGAACATCAATGGCTCCCTCTATGATACCCTATAGCCTCAGAAAGGCTTTTGGGCTTCCCGGTATAGATGACCAGGATGCTATGTATGCCTACTATTTTTACCGGCTTATTCAGCGATCGACAAATGTGACCGCTACCTGGAACAACATACGCGAAGGGGTATCCGGTGGTGAGCTTAGCCGCTACGGACATCAGTTAATGCTGCTTTCGCCCAATAAAGTGGTGACGAAGAACTTTGAATTGCCGTTTTTTAGTCAGCCCCCCGGCCAAATTAAGGTGCCGGGAAGTGCTGAAATTTCAGATAAACTGCTCAACCGTAATTCAGCCCAAAGACCGCTATCTCCCAGCGCTATTGTCGCCTGGGCCTCCTGTAGTTTCAAATTTTACCTCAGCTATGTGTTAGGACTTAGAGAGCAGAATGAGGTATCGGAAGAGATTGACCAACGCATTTTTGGAAACCTCTTTCATAAAGCCATGGAACTGCTGTATTCCCCTTATCTTGGACAGCAAATTGCCAGGCAAGAATTCGACCGGCTAATCAGCAACAATCTCCACCTTGATCAGATTCTTCGGATTGCATTTGCCACTGAGTACTTCAAGCTTCCGGTGGATGAAGCAAAAAACATAACCCTTTCAGGAAAGGCGCTGCTGATATTTTATACCCTTAAAAAGTATCTTATAAACCTACTGGAAGAGGATAAACAAACTGCACCACTAACCATATATGCTTTGGAAGGGGATCACTCTACTCCGCTGGAGGTAGATATCAATGGGAAAATTGAGACAGTATTTGTGGGTGGAAAAATCGACAGGATAGACGAGACAGGAGGTTTGGTTCGGGTTGTAGATTACAAAACCGGCTCACTCGAAAAAAGCAAGTTGAATGCAAAGAATCTGAAATTGCTCTCGTTACCCGAAAAAAATCTTCGTAAGGAGATGATTCAATCGCTTACCTATGGATATGTTTTGCATGCAAACCGGTTTACTGCCTTACCCATCGAGTCAAGAGTATATGCAATACAGAAGTTAGCCAGAACTGACTTTACTGCCGTGATTAGTCTGGATGGAAATCCCGTTTCAATCGGACAGAATGCCAATGAATGGAAGGCCGAGCTATCATGGGCGATTGCCCAAATCTATGACAGAAACAGTAGTTTTGAGCAAACCCCCTATACCGACCGATGTGCATATTGCCAGTTCAAAACATTGTGCAGAAGGCATTAACTTGCTTAATCGGTATCGAGCTTGACAAGTCGGGCATCGACACCCTTCAGTAAATTAAGTTTTCGGGTAATCTCTTCATGCTCTTCAAACCTGCCGGTAAGTTCAAGAAAAATCAGTCCGCTGTCGGAACAGTTTTCGAGCACACCATCATGAATGCCCAAGCGCGTTTTTATGAAACATCCCCAACCTGTTAAAATCTTTTGCACCATTTCGGCCGTTTCGCGTCGGTGCTGAACCAGAATAAGTAATACAGTTCGTTGCATAATTTTTGGATTTTGAAGGAAGTTACGATAATTATAGGAATGGGCCTCAAATTTGAGTATTTTTGCACACAAATTGGGAAACACCAAATCGATTTGCAGGGTATTTAATCCGACAGGTTAATTGAAGTAATTCCAATCATACCAATGGGGCTGACCGGTTTTGACAGCGGGCAGAAGAGGTATGTAAGCATGTCGGGCTTTGATCGCACAGCTCGTTAAAAACGGCGTTCAAACCACAACTGGCGAAAATAACTACGCTCTCGCCGCTTAATCGAAGCAAAGTAGATTAGGCATCTTCCGGTACTAGGTGCTGGAACGAGACGTCACTCCGGAGGTCAGGCCTTCATCCATCCGGGTTCAGTGGCGCAGCAATTGAGGGATAGTCTGCACAAGGCTCCGGTTTGCAGATAAAGTTAAGGAGATAAGGTACCGGTCGGTGGCTCTGATCCAGCCGGTATTCGAAAACCAAGTCGGAGATAAACATGTAGAAAGCTTACAGCTTCCTCGTTTGGACGCGGGTTCGACTCCCGCCAGCTCCACATTTGAAAGTATCTAAAAGCACAGAATCCCCTGAACATTAAAAGATTCAGGGGATTTAAACACCCTTAACCCAACCACAATTTTCATTCAATCTTTTGTAAGCACCTCTCTACATTCCAATTCGCAGGAATCGATATCTCCGAAAATCTGTAAATATTTTACCCATAGCCTTTGATTTGAATGTATCAATTATGAAAATACTTTATTGACCAACATTCTGAAAATTGAAGACTTACATTCACAGTAAAGCCGATAAAATTCAAATTTAGATATAGTCTCTCTTAATCGTAAAGTCGGCCCCTATCTCCCAAGTCCTAGTTGCTTGCTTATTAAAATCATTTTAACTTTACAAAGAAACCCAACGGCTAACAAATGGAACAAAACAATAAAATTCTCATTGTAGACGACGAAAGGGATTTGTGTGAAATATTACAGTATAATCTTGAAAGTGAGGGATATCTGGTCAAAACGGTCAAATCGGGTGAAGAGGCATTGGAGCAATCGCCAGAAGAATATGACCTAATCATCCTTGACATTATGATGGGTGGCATTTCGGGCTTTAAAGTAGCCAATATTCTGCGAAAAGAAAGGAAATTGGAGATCCCGTTTATATTCCTGACGGCCCGGGGGGAGGAAAATGACATACTGACCGGATTCAATTTGGGTGCCGATGACTATATTGCCAAACCCTTCTCTATCAGGGAGGTGATTGCTCGGGTTAAAGCCATCCTTAAAAGAAATGTAAAAAAGTCAGAATTAACAAAAAAGTTGCATTTCAGAGAATTGGAAATTGACCTACAGGGGAAGGAAACATTGATAGCCAGTCAAGCCGTTGACTTGACACGCAAAGAGTTCGACATTCTTGTTCTCCTAATGAAAAATATGGATAGGTATATTAGTCGAGAGGAGATTCTTCACCAGGTATGGGACGACGATGTAATCGTAACGGATCGCAACGTAGATGTTAATATAGCGCGCTTAAGAAAGAAAATTGGCAATTATGGCCAATACATAAAGGGCAAATCCGGCTATGGATATTGTTTTAAGAACGACTAATATTGAGTAGAATATGATTCGCAAATCATTCAGAGGTGAAGTTTTTTTCTACTTCTTTATCATTTTTATCCTATTTACAGTTGCAATTCTTACCTGGCAATACAAGCGGGAAAAACAATACCGTACTGCAACACTTGAGAACACCCTTGATAACATTTCCGGAATCGCACATAGATTTATCGAGCAAAACAATCTGGTAAACAGTGGCGAAATGCATCGATTAATGGAATTGTATGCTATTCTGCCTCAGCCTAATATTCGCATAACCCTGGTGAGAACTGACGGCACTATACTCTTTGACAGTAGTGTTCAGGACTATTCGGCTATAGAAAACCATCTACACCGTCCTGAAATTGAAAAGGCGAATCAAATTGGGAAAGGGTCAAACATCAGGGTGTCAGACACCACGCAGGAAAAATATTACTATTTCGCAAGGAAGTTCCCGGATTATTACATCAGAACGGCAGTGATTTACAATGTACAAATCCGTAATTTTCTGAAAGCAGAACGTAATTTTATCATTTTCATAGCCCTAGCCTTTTCAATGATAGGGTTTTTGCTCTACCTGGTGACGGTGAGATTGGCAGATGCTATCACGCAGCTAAAAGACTTTTCGGTTAAAGCCGGGCAAGACGAACTGGCTGAACCGGTGTATACATTTCCACATAATGAATTGGGGATAATTAGCAGCCAAATTATCAGCATTTACAATAACCTCAAAAACACAAAAGACGAACTGGCTGCCGAAAGGGAAAAGCTCTTTAACCACTTAAACGCCTTGAACGAAGGAATAGCGTTTTTTTCTTCAGTAAGACAAAAAACCTTATCGAACAGCCATTTTGTCCATTTTGTGACTATAATTTCTAAAAAAACAGTTACCCGCGTTGAAGATATTTTCTCAATGAGTTCATTTAATAAGTTGAATCAATTTCTGGAGAAACACCTGAATGAAAAGATTGGACACAATGAAGAACTGCCAAGGCTCGATTATGTAATCAGTGCCGGTGAAAAATATTTCAGGTTGCAAAGTATCGTTTTTCCAGAAAAAAGTTTTGAGGTCGTAATTACAGACATAACGCGCTTAGAGAAACAAAGACTTATGAAGCAACAAATTACTTCGAACATCGCCCATGAATTAAAAACCCCTCTTGCTTCAATCAAAGGATATCTCGAGACAATAATCAGCAAATGGCCGCTCCCCGAAGACAAGCAGAAGTATTTTCTTGAAAAGACTTACCTCCAGGCGGAGCGACTGAACGAACTGATCAACGATGTATCACTGCTGAGCAACATCGAGGATGCCGGGGAGCTATTTCCATTTAAAAAAGTTAGCATACAATCGGTTGTAAGTGAAGTAGCTGAAAATTTCGCCACCCGTATGGCTGAAAAAAACATAACCCTGATAAGTGAAGTAACTGAAGATGTGGTGGTTCATGGGAACGAATCTTTACTCTTCTCTGTGTTCCAAAACTTTGTAGAAAATTCTATAAATTACGGTGGCGAGGGTATTTCCCTGTTGGTGAAGGTTTACCATGAGGACAATCAGTACTACTATTTTTCCTATTCTGATACCGGGAATGGAATTCCTGATGAACATCTGCCTCGAATTTTTGAACGGTTTTATCGGGTAGATCATGGGCGAACCCGAGAAGCTGGTGGAACAGGGTTAGGACTGGCGATTGTAAAGAATGCGATCCAGTTGCACAAAGGAGAGATATCGGGAAGGAATCCAGCTGGAGGGGGTATTGAGTTTCTCTTCACGCTTGCCAAGAAGCACCACAGTTAAATTTACGGAAGTAATCCCAAACCGAATACTTAATCAAAACCAAAACAAGATTTTCAACCAGAACTTTGGATATAGAAAATCCTTTAGAATCGATGTGTTACCCCGAAATTAAAAGACCTGCCAGGACGAATGCTGCTATACGTCTCCCCTTGCGCACCATAAGAATGATATTGACTAACATTCGTTGAATCCAAGATATTTGAAACGCGAAATACTAGGTTGGTTTTTCGTTCAAAGCCAATCATCCTAGACAGACTAAAATTAAGGCTATGAAATGGTTCAGTATAAATATCAGGGAATAGACCGGCACCTACAATAGACAACGTTGGGCCCTTAACATTGTAAAAAAGGCCGGCTTCCGTGCCTGAACCAGGATGATTATAGCCAACCCCTCCATTGATTACATAAGGCGATTGGCCAGCCATCCGTCTTTCAGTGGGAATAATTTCGCCCGATTTTTCATACGTTTTCCGTGAATTATACTCAAGTTCTGTCATATCAATCGTGGATTGAACCACTGTTAAATTGCCGCTGATGTGTAAATTCCTCCACGACGGTAAAATAAAATCAAGGTCTTTTCGGAATTCCAACTCTATGCCAATGAGTTGACCGTTACCTACATTGCGTGGCTGGTATTCAGTGCTTGTCTGCTGTTCAGGGATTCGAACAAGCTCGATAGGTTTATCAAAGGTCTTGTAAAAAGCACTCAACGATACCAATTGTCCCCTTTCTTGAAAAAGTTCCCAACGCATATCAAAGTTCATAATACGGGTTTCTGTCAGCTTGCCATCCCAACCGGGATAGGAGAATAGGCTACCATTAAATATTCTGTTTGAAATCGGATCAAGGATCTGGGCAAACGATAGTTCCTTAAATGAGGGTCTGGCAATGGTTTCCGACCATGAGAGCCTCAGTTTCTGGTTGTCTGTGGGCGAATATATCACATTGACAGAGGGGAAAAAATCGTAAGACTCCAGTACTTTCTGATTGCTAAAATTTAACCCCCCTTGGGTGTCACCTGAGGCATATCGCTGATCACGACCCGTATGGCGCTGTACAAAATTCTCCATCCTTACCCCTACAATGGTTTTAACCCTGGGAAAAATGTCAATCTCTGAGGAAATATAAACGCCTGAATTATGCACATTCGATGCATAAGCATTAGGATTAGGCCTGGGGTTTCCCGACTGATAATATATACTGTTCGGACGGTTAGGCCATAGATTTTCAGGATTCAGCACTGTGGCAGGATCGGGATTTGGCCACGATTGGCCTCCAAAGAACTGAACATCGAAAAAAAGGATTTCATATTCACGCTGTTTATAGGTATGACTGATGCCCATTTTGAGTTTAGCCTCTGTACCTCGAAATGAATAGGTATGGGTAACATCCAACTTCGAAACTGCATTCAACTCATTCAAGGTACGCCAGATACGAGTTGGATTACCACCGGCACCTGCCATAAAGCTGCTTCCACTATCTGTTATTGTAAAAGCAGTTTTGCGAATATCCGGATCGTCGGAGGTAGAAATCGTTGGTGAGATACGCCAATCTACTTCCCAACCTGAGCTTCTTGGTGCGTGGGTGCCACTGAGCAGGAAATTGGTGACAGATCTCTGATTGTACTCTAAGTTATCGGAGATTGCCCGATATCCCGACTGTCCTACTGCCTCACCGTCGTTTTCAATTTGAAACTTTCCGGCACGACTTTCTCCATTCTGCAGATGCATGGCAGTTAGCCGGAATCGTGAATATTGGGTCTTTAGCGCCAGCCCTCCGAGTATCCCTGCCAACACATTCCTTTCTCCTATTTCACCAGTTTGCCGGGTGGCATAGCGAAGATCTGTTTTAGCGGGATCGATGTAACGCTGGTATTCTCCATAAAAAACATCGTTGTAATACTTGTAATCCGATTTCCATGTAAGTGAGAAGATATATCCTAGTTTGGGGCTCCGGCTGTTGTTTTCCGAAATATTGAACTGGTTTCCCAGTGAGAATCCAATACTAAGATCCATTGGGCTGGTTTTTCGCGATGTACCAAGCTCAGGATTAAAACTTTGAAGGAAACTAACCACCTCTTGTTGCGAGTGTCCACTAATGGGGGTAGGTATTCGAGCCAATCCAGCACCGGCAGGTAAAGCTCTGGTTCCATCGTCGAACCCAAGGAAATCAGTACGCCCTCCTGAATACTGCAGGTACTCTGAATTGAAGTGCATGTCGGGATTGTAAGAGGTACTAACTGAAAATGATATGATTTTCGAATCCGGGAAATCCTTTGTCTCAACATTCATTGAACCGCCAGTAAAATCCGCAGGCATATCGGCGGTAAAGTTTTTGCTAACCAGCATATTGTCTATTAAGCCCGACGGCAGGATGTCGAGTTGAAGACTGTTACGGTCAGGGTCCAGACCAGGTATATCAACGCCATTCAACGTAGTTTTTGAGTATCGGTCACCTAATCCACGTACATATATGTATTTTCCATCTTCCACTGAAATTCCTGTCACACGCTTTACAGCCTCAGCAGCATTATTGTCACCGGTAAACCTCATCCTCGCGGAGGAAATACCGTCGAGCATTACGGCCGACTGCCTTCTTATGGTATTCAAAGAGGCTTCGGTAGTCCGGATTATGTCAGCAGAAACCACTACCTCCTCGAGATTGAGGGTGCTTTCGGGCAGTCTTATGTTTCCGAGAGAAATAGTCTCACCATTGCCAATCCGTATATCTTGAACAATCACAGTTTGATATGAAATATAGGATACTTGAAGATTATATACCCCTGGTGCTATACTTAGAACAAATTGCCCGTCGAGGTCAGTAGAACTTCCAACAATCGAATTCGGTACCACTACCGATACCCCAACCAAGGTTTCACCAGTTTTATCGTCAATTACGGTACCTACAATTCGACCATTCTGGGAAACGGCAGTTAAAGTTATCAGCGTAAAAAGAAAAAAGTACAGGATTTTCATTTCAAATGGTTTGTTTTTTAGGACAAACAGACCTGTCTTTCAGAACAGGTCTGTTTTCCGCTAAGAATATTATTTGGAACTTTGGGTTTAACCCCGCTTCAATATTTGTATTAAGCCTAAAATTAAAGCCCTGACAGTTTCCCAGCTTTGGCAGCCCAAGTCCATCCAAATACTGAAATATTAGCTCCTACAGTTGGCGTAGTAACTGCTGTAACACCTGCAGGCACTGTGCCATTTACATGTGATGCCAAATTATCGGCAGCAACCTTTAATTGAATGCCTTCAAAAGAAACCTGACCAGTATTGAAAACCACTCGATTGATCTTTTGACCCTCGCTAATTCCTGTGAAAAATATGTTTTGCAGTTGTACCCTGGAATTGTCATCCAGGTTAATTAAATCGTTGGAAAACCTGCCAGCAGCCGAATCGTTGGCTATAACAGTTCCGTTTTTAATGATATGACCAGCCATGAAAGAACCCTCTGGTCCATCGAGTTCAAAATTATGATCTTCAGGGGCAATAATCACAAAATTATCTAAAGTACCAGCCCAAGACTGATCCGTGTCGATAGCATCATCACCAACATTCCATACCAGTGCATTTTTAACATTTACTGTACCTCCAAACCATTCAATACCATCATCCTGGTTGGCCACTACTTCAATATTCTCGATCACGGTTCCGGAACCAACACCACCCAGGGTTAATCCATTTATCTCATTACCCGCACCAATATTAGTACCACCATGCCTTATGGAAATGTACTTTAATATTCCTGAATTGTCGTTGGCAACATTTCCTCCATAAAGGCCATTCTGATCCGAAGTTGGAATTCCCTCAATCTGAACCTCAGAGACATCACCGGATGAATTGGATACCGAAATGGGAGCCTTTCCCAAAACTATAACGCCACCCCATAAACCATTAACATCAGGATCAAGATTGGGGCTGCCAAAATTTCCTGCAACGATATCGGAAGGCTGAATCTCATCGGCAATGGTAGTAAAAATTATAGGGGCAGTTGGAGTACCTTCTGCTATAAGTTTTCCACCTCTGGCTACCAACAATGCCGTTGCATTGGCTTGAGTACCTGCTTCACCTTTTATAATGGTACCGGGTTCGATGGTAAGAGTTGCTCCGTCTAAAACTGTTATCCTACCCCCAAGTATATATACAGTTCCCGACGACCAACGCGTATTCTCGGAGATGTTGGCGGTAATCCTCGCTGATGTCTCCACTTCTTCTTCAGGGTTTTCAACTTCTTTTTCGCATGATGATAAAAACAACCCAAAAACAAGGGCTGCACTTAATACAATGAATTCTTTTTTCATGACATACTTTTTAATTGATTTCGTCGTAAAAGTATTTTCAGCATGTTGCAAATCCATTACAGAAACATTAAGATAAAATTATTTTACCCCATTCAAGTTTTCATGGTATTATTACTGGTTTTAGAAACCTAAATTCCAGATGAATTGTATAAATCATTCATTAATGATATTTAATTCGTTTATTAAGGATCAAAATATCCCACTTATTAAAATTTGATTAAAAAAAAAGATCTTAGATTAAAAGGAATGGTTTTTAAATAATTTCGCACACTTCGAAATAACGACAAAAATGAATAAAAGCACATTTGTTATCAGCTTTATCATCCTATTGACCATGAACGCTATAGGTCAGGAAATTAAAGAATCAGAAGGAATCTTTGTACTCAGCGGCAAACCATACTCCGGACAATACATTACCCATTACGAAAATGATCAGGTGCATGTATCAATGATGGTTAAAGATGGTAAGAAACATGGTAAAGTATCCATCTATTATGAAAACGGACAACTTCATGAAATCCGTTCCTTCAAACTCAACGTTATGGATGGAGTATGGAAGTTGTACAATCCCAATCAAGTATTGATTTCGCTGGCACACTATCGAAATGGACAAAAACACGGGCGATGGCGAATCTGGAACGACAATGGCACTTTGCTTTATGATCTTCGATACTACAATGGGGAAAAGAGAGGCAGGTGGAAAAGCTATGACGAAGAGGGGAATCTGGTTTCAACCAGGAAATATTGAAAGCAGTTAATGTAATAAAACTGTAATATTTTCTTAACTCTTGTGTAACGGAACCACCTTATTTTTATCTCGAAAACAATTCATATGAAGAGCATGAAAAAATTAATAGTAGTTTGTATAGTCCTCGGAATGGCATGGGGGGCATCCGGTAAGGAAAAGTCAGGTAAAATCAATAAGGATGTTAGCGCTACTGCCACCTCAATTGCAGGAGTTATTATCGATTCTGCTTCAGGAGAACAGCTTGCAGGTGTGGAAGTTCGTATCGGAGGTACAGATTTAAAAACCTACACCGATTTTGATGGGAACTTCGAATTTAAAGGAATCACTCCAGGAGAATACCAATTGATAACTACCTATATTTCTTATGAGAAAACGACCGAAGAATTAAAGTTGGATGCCAGAAATGAGCCTCTTAAAATCCGTTTGGTCAATTTAAAATAAACGATATCTGAACTTTAAGCAAACGCAAAGCCGTTTCGGATTTCCGAATACGGCTTTTTTTTTACTAAATTTTATCTCTAGCATGGTTAATGTAATTCAGATATTAAAACACATATTTTGGTACAGACCACCACTGTCTTTATAGTAATTACACAGCTGAATAATTCTAATTTTGCGATTAGAATTATTCAGCATGAGGAATTGGTTTGAGTTTTTGTCAAAAAACAGGCAACTGCTGAATTTTGGATTCCAGTTCAACTTTTTTTCGTCGTTCGGGCAAACCTTCTTCATTTCACTGTATGTGCCGTTTCTCATCGAATCTATCCAGATAACCAATGCAGCTTTTGGATCATTGTATGCCGGGGTGACTGTAGTGTCGGCTTTCCTGATTTCGGCGGTCGGAAAATACATCGACCAGATATCGCTCAAAAAGTATGGATTGCTTGTTTTTTTTGGACTGGTTATTTCAGTGGTTGTGCTGTCGCAAGCCCGGAATGTCTTAATCCTTGCAGCCGGTCTTTTTATGGTTCGCTGGTTTGGCCAGGGTCTTATGACCCACACTGCTACTACAGGCATTGCCAAGCTATTTGATGCGCAAAGGGGAAAAGCATTGGGTCTTACAGCCCTGGGACATCCGGCAAGCCAGTTTATCTTGCCGCTTATTGTGGTTCCACTAATTGGACTAACCAGTTGGCGCTTCAGCCTTGTAGCAATGGCAGCCTTATCGGTAGTGGTGATTTTGCCTACAATTTGGAATATTACTCCCAAAATACCCGCCAAATCCAAACCCAATACATCTGAATTTATTCCTGGAAAGGAGGTGAACTATTTTCGCGATACAAAATTCTGGATCATTGCAGCCAATAGTTTTTTAATTCCTTTTGTTGCAACTGCGCTGTTTTTGTACCAGTATCCTTTGGGACAAAGTTTGGGATGGACCACAGCTTGGGTTGCTTTCTCCTTCTCATTTTATGCCATCTTCAATGCCCTCGCATTGTTAGTTTCAGGGAGCCTGGTTGATCGGTTCTCTGGTATTAGGTTATTTCCTCTTTATCTTATCCCCACACTGTTGTCGATGGTCGTATTCTTTTTTGTTGACGACCAATGGACTTTTCCGCTGCTTTATGCAATGCTGGGAATATCGGCAGGACTTGGCAGCACTATTAAAACGGCCGTTCAGGTGGAAGTATACGGAACAGGTGAACTTGGAAAAATAAGAAGTTATTTCAGCACCTTGCTCGTATTAAGTACCGCACTTGGACCGCCCGCTTTTGGTTACTTTATCGATCGTGGATATTCATTGAGAGCCATTATTGCTATGCTCGCTCTAGTGGTACTTGTGATCTTGATAATAAGCTTTAGAATCAAAGTCCCTAAAGCAAATTGATTGAATAGACAGCAAATAGGCTCGATTGTTAAGCACTAACACAAAAGTATTCAGACACATTAACAGTGAATAAATAGCTATGATTGTTCAGAATTAAAGTCGGTGAACCATCGCTTTTTAATTTGTTCTTGAAAGCCTTGTCCCTTTTTGAACAACTGGCCAAATCAAAGAGATTAATACCAAAATCATGAGCAAAAGACTGCCGGTCTGCATCGCAGATGCGGTCTGTAATCCACTGGAATTAAACTTCATATAAATTCCAAAGATAGCCCACAAAGTTACCAGCTGATACCATGGGTCGTTGAACCTGAACCGCAAAAGGGTGGTAAGCACCACTGCGACACTCATCATAACCATCGCCCAAATCGACTCCCAAAGTGGACTTACTGAAACATTAAGATGCACCAATAGTGCGGTTAAATTGGCAATTAAAGCAACTGTTATCCAGCCAAGGTAAACACTTACGGGCAGCCGGTAGAACCATGCTGCGGATCGCGCAGCCAGATAGAGCCTGATCAGACTAAAAAGCAGCACAACCATTACCGCTACCGACAACCATACCATCCTGTAGTGCCAGGCCAATATCCAGCTTACGTTGGCAACCGCGGCAACCATAAACCAAACAAATCTCGACTGGTCCTGAACAGACAGTGGAGTTTGTATATCTTTCCAAGAACCAGCCACATAAACCATTAGCAACAAATAGATAATTCCCCAGATTGAGAAGGTAAAACCTGCCGGAACAAAATAGTTAGGATAGAGGGCCGAAAGGGCACCAGTGGTCATCCCATTAATGGGCAGACTGGTGGCCAGATAGTTTACATAAATAACTACAGCTAGGGATAGGGTCTGCAATAAGTTCAAAATGGCAATGCGCTTGTTCATGTTTTTTGATGTTGATGATTCTCAAGTTAAATTTCCCCACCAACCAATTGGTTACGGAATAAAAGACTTAAATTTAACGTTTGGTTCAATAGTAAGTTCAAGTATTGAGCTACATTTCTCATCATAGCTTTTTTATTCCATTCGCGCCAACAATATGCAAATTAAACAACAGGCAGGTGTTTCTATGTAGGAAAGATCTCTTTTAACCGAAATGCAAAATAACCCTTGATGAATACGCAGGTTTTTTATTAATTTGCATCTAAATTGCAATAATTCTAAATTAGTATAGTATGGAAAACAGTAATCCAGGTGGTGCTTCAGCACCAAAACAGGAGAGTAAATGTCCATTTTCCGGGCAGGTAAAAGCAGTAGCCGGAGGAGGAACCAGCAACCGCGATTGGTGGCCCAATCAATTAAAGCTGAACATTCTTCGCCAGCACTCTTCGCTGTCGAATCCTATGGATCCTTCGTTCGATTATGCAAAAGAGTTCAAAAGCCTCGATCTTGCTGCAGTCAAAAAAGATATCAATGCGTTGATGCTCAACTCTCAGGATTGGTGGCCAGCCGATTATGGTCATTACGGTCCGCTTTTTATCAGGATGGCCTGGCATAGTGCCGGAACCTACAGGGTTCACGATGGTCGCGGAGGTGCAGGTACTGGTACCCAGCGTTTCGCGCCGCTTAACAGCTGGCCCGACAATGCCAACCTCGACAAAGCCCGTTTATTGCTGTGGCCTATCAAACAGAAGTATGGCAAAAAGCTGTCATGGGCCGATCTTATGATTTTAGCCGGAAACTGTGCCCTCGAATCTATGGGCTTTAAAACTTTTGGATTTGCAGGTGGTCGTGCTGACGTCTGGGAACCAGAAGAAGATATATATTGGGGTTCTGAAGGAGAATGGCTGGGAGACAAACGTTACGAAGGCGACCGCAACCTTGAAAATCCACTTGCAGCTGTTCAGATGGGTCTTATTTACGTTAACCCCGAAGGTCCCAACGGAGTACCTGATCCCTTGCTGGCTGCCCATGACATTCGGGTAACGTTTGCCCGTATGGCCATGAACGATGAGGAAACTGTTGCCCTGATCGCCGGCGGACATACCTTTGGCAAAACCCACGGAGCTGCCGATCCCAGCAAATATGTGGGCCGCGAGCCTGCAGCTGCCTCCATTGAAGAGCAGAGTCAGGGATGGAAAAACACCTATGGAAGCGGCCACGGAGGCGACACCATTACCAGCGGTATCGAGGGTGCCTGGACGACCACTCCAACCAAATGGAGCAACAACTTTCTGTGGAACCTCTTTGGTTACGAATGGGAACTCCACAAGAGTCCGGCCGGAGCTTACCAGTGGAGACCGGCACACGGCATGGGTGCCAATACAGTGCCTGATGCACACGATCCAAACAAACGGCATGCACCCATGATGCTTACTACCGACCTGGCATTAAGGTTTGATCCGGAGTACGAAAAAATTGCCCGAAGATTTTTTGAAGATCCCGACTACTTTGCAGATGCTTTTGCACGTGCCTGGTTCAAGCTCACCCACCGCGATATGGGGCCACGCGCCCGATATCTCGGACCTGAAGTTCCTGAAGAGGTCCTCATCTGGCAAGACCCAGTCCCGGCAGTCGACTTTAAACTGATTGACGACAAAGATATTGCCGATCTGAAATCCAAAATTCTCGCCTCAGGGCTCACCGTTTCCCAGCTGGTATCTGCAGCATGGGCATCGGCTTCAACATTCAGGGGATCTGATAAACGCGGTGGTGCCAATGGTGCCAGGGTTCGTCTGGCTCCACAAAAAGATTGGACCGTTAATAACCCTGCACAACTGAACAAAGTATTGGACGTACTTTCAGGTATACAAAGTGCCTTCAATGCAGCACAAAAAGGAGGTAAGGCAGTTTCAATCGCCGATTTAATTGTATTGGGAGGAACGGCTGCTATTGAGAAATCAGCAGCAGACGCCGGGTTCAAAATCTCTGTCCCCTTTACTCCAGGTCGTACCGATGCAACACAGGAACAAACCGATGTTGAGTCGTTTTCGATAATGGAGCCATTGGCCGACGGATTCCGCAACTACATTAAACCAACCATCGGAACTCCTGCCGAGGAGATATTGGTCGACAAAGCCCAGCTACTTACCCTGACAGCTCCTGAAATGACAGTACTTTTGGGGGGTATGCGGGTGCTTGATACCAACTTTGACCACTCCAAACATGGAGTTTTCACCGACAAGCCGGGAACCCTCAGCAACGACTTCTTCGTCAATCTGCTCGACCTGGGTACTACCTGGGCCGCCACGAGCGATGAGAAAAAGGTGTTTGAAGGTCGTGACCGCAAAACCGGAAAAGTAAAATGGACCGGCACAACGGTTGACTTAATTTTTGGGTCCAACTCCGAACTTAGAGCAATTGCCGAAGTTTATGGTTCTGAAGATGGAAAAGCAAAGTTTGTACACGACTTCGCAGCAGCCTGGAACAAGGTTATGAATCTTGACCGGTTCGATCTTGCGTAAGCATAGCTAATCAATTTATAAAAGAGGCTGTCTCAATAGAGCAGCCTCTTTTTTTAATTTAATTCACCAAAATCAATTGCGATTGATCAAACTGATCTGACCTAATCCTAATTACATAGGTCCCCGGAGGAACCCTCAAATCCAGCTGTGCATCGAAAGCATCGATGAATCCGTTTTGCACAAGTTTACCATTTATTGAATACAAGGCATACTCTGTGGATATCTGTAGTCCGGAAACATGAACCCGGCCATTTGTTGGGTTTGGGAAAATACTCAAATTTAAAGCAGGCAGGACGCTAACGGTTGTGACCTGCAATGGAAGAGTTGCAGCTGCAATAAGCACCTGTTTATTATTTGTTGAGCGATACATCGACCGAAACAAATCGATGTCAGTATCCATAGAAGCATACGAAAACATTTCATGAAGCCAGTTTTCAGGTACCGTCTCATAGTGCAACCTTACCGAAATTTCGGTTGCAGATGCCACTTGTTTCTTCGATAAAGCGTAAATCACCTTTTCCGTTCCTAAGCCTGAGAAATAATCAGTATCATGCTCAGCTCTCCCTACCACTCTTACTGTATCGTAATTGGAATGATAAGCGCCAAAACCCATTGGCACTATTCTATTATCTTTTAGAGGAGCATAGGCGCGCTCAAGAACTGTTGTTACTTTGCCTTGTGTATCACCCATTACAAATTCATAAATTTGAACCTGATCCTCCTGATTGATGCGCGTATAGTGCGGTTCATACATCAATGGATTGGTATTAACCAGTGCTCTTGAACCAGGTTTTCCGGAATGAAAAAGGGTATCCTGATCATTGCTTACTATAAATTCAAGATAAGCCCTCCTGCTTGGGAAGCCCGTTGGAAACTTATGACCAGCCTTGTTCTTAAGAGCAACTTCAATAAAGATCGAATCGTTCGTCTCAACTAAATAATCGAGTGTCAGATCAATCGTACTTTCAGTTAGAAGCTCCAGAGTGCGTTGAATAGATTTCTCAAGAAACTCAACTCCTGAATGCAACTCAAGTTGATCATGATTGTCCTTTAGTAAAGAAAGCATAAAATAATTTCCGCCTGTAAAATCATGAATGCCATAGGGAGTTCTTCCAGCCAAAATACCAGGACGGCTGCTTATCTTAACGGGTTCATATATACGCGGCATATGGCACGATTGGCAAGATATGTTCTCTGAACCATACATCGAATTTTCCCATTCATGGTAGAGCGCCTGTTCAACAAAAGTCTTACCTGTTAAGACCCCATATTCGTCAACCGAATGGGTAAACAATGAATGACACGCCCCACATAAACGGGACTCGTTGATTTGAGCTCCGAATTGCGGAGTATATCCACTGTTCGTAAACATCTGAAATTCAAGTGGATTTTCATAAGGGCCGTATATTATCTTTTGATCATTGATGGTAAAGTTGCCTGAAAAATCAGGAGAGCTAAAATCATCGATCTGATGACAAAGGGTACATGAGATACCGTCTTTGCCTAATGGGTCGTTTGCCAGAGAGTCAAGTGTATAGAAATTACCATGGGTAAGAAAGGCGTTCAACATCCCCATAGGCGCATGACAACGCGTACAAACATTTTCAAGCACTTCGCGATGTTGAGGATTTACCAATCCCTCATGTTTTACTTTTGCCTTCCAGAACGGATCTTTCGAAGCATTTGCCAGCATCGTTCCTCTCCAGCGGGCTATCGGCGATACATCATTTCCTTCGCTATCGAGCATGCTGTAGGTGCTGGTTGAATGGCACAGGACACACCCTCCGGATGCAGTAAACCAATGATTCGAATCAACGGGAAGTTGATGGAGAAAGACGAAGGAGGCCGACATACCAATCAGCATAAAGGCCAAGAGTGAAAGTTTGAATCTGTGCTTTCTCATAGTATCCGGTTTTTGCTTTAATGTATGACACACAGTGAAAGCAAAACCTGCGGATACCTCTAAAATTATTTGATCAGTGAAAGGCCTTCAAGTGCACTACTGTCGCCCGGAGCATATAGCAGAACCTTGTTGAAGAGAACCGTTGCTTCTCGATTACGCCCCAGTTGCAGATTGGTCCAGGCCAGCATAAGCAGACCATCATATCCAAAAGGATAGAGGTCAACCACCTTTTGAAATTGACGCTGCGCCGTTAGCCATTCGCGCCGACCATAGTAAACAAGACCCAAACGGTACATCGCAACCGTATTCACCGGATTGTTGGAGAGAATTTCCTGATAATATCTGACAGCCTCATCCCATTCGCCGGTGGCTGAAAGTGGCAGCAAAATCCCAAACCGAGCCTCTTCGCTCAGCGGCATAAGTTGCAATGCCCTGCGGTAAAAAGCCTTTGAATCGTCGAATAAACCGGCATGGTAGTTTAGCCATCCCAAACGAAGATTAACTTCGTATGAATCGTTCGAGTATACCTCCTTCAACGCGTCGGCAGCCTTTCGGAAATCGCCTTGCCGCTCAAGTGCATAGCTTTGGACAAATGCATTCTGCAACCGCTCCGTAGATTGAGCCTGCGATTGGATCCACCATAAACAAGTAAAAATCAGCACCAAATATCTCATATCCAACTAAAATTACACATTTAAAAATACCACTTAAGGCTTAACAACCAACTTGTTTCATTGTACTGATAGGGCAAGGCCGTGTAGTTGTCCTTATCGACATAGTCGAATGTACTTGCCTCCTTGATCGCATGCATGTATCGGGCCATAGCGTAAAAGCGGTAGTTCAGCATGGGCAACGTCACCGAGAAACCGGTAAGTTGTTTTACTACTTCGGGCGAATTGTAGACCACATAGCCACCGGCAGAACTAAAGTTCTGGAGGTCGCCAAACGAGCGTTCTGCCTGAATCCATAAAGGCCCCAGTTTGCTTCCAATCTTTGGCATGGCAACAAACTTCAAACGCTCCACCGACGAATCGTAATGCATCGACACATCGCCTGTAAGATAAAGGTTTGCGCTACCTAACGGGTAGAGGGTCAAATGTCCGTTGGCCTGCATTTGAAAAAATCCGTCTACATTACCTATACCGGCAGACAACCCGGGTCGCAGCGACTTAAAATCGCGTGTAAGGCCAAGATGAATAAAATGGTCACATATAGCATAGCTATACGGAACAATCAATTTTTGCCCCAAAACATTTTCATCGATAGTATGATTGTCGGCCGATCCTCCAATGATCGTATAGCCTGCATTTGCATGCCATCCATTACCGATGAAGTAGCGTCCCTGAAGGTAGTATTGAACCTGCTGCACACTACTTTCGCGAAAAACCGTTTGATTGTAGTCCCCAGCCTTGAAATATTGATTTTTCTGAATAGTGAGTCTGCTCAGTCCGTGAATCAGCATCCACCGGGGAGAGAGTTGATGCTCCAACCCTATCCCTGAATATATCTGCTGACGGGGAATATTCCTGTAAATAACATAACTCCCTGAATGTTCGGGCGTCTGCTGAATAAGTTCCGAATAATTTGAATTGTTGGAAAGCTGTGTTTCTGCAATTACACCATTTAAAAAGTTTCCTTTTCGTATCTGCATTCTATAAAGAAAGCCCGCCGGAAGATTGGCAGTTAAATAGTTGGCCTCGTCCAATCTGCCTGCCATTACCAAAGCATAATAATACCAGTAATTCAAAAATTCATCATTTTGATACCAGTTGTATGCACGGGCAAAATGGTCGGCTGCCTGACGGTATTTTTTCAACTCATAAGCAGCTACACCAGCCCTAACACGCAAGTAGTAGAAATCGACCCCGTCGTTTAGCGAATTCTGAACCTCCCTCAGCAATGGCTTCCACTCCTTATTCAAATATTGCTGATAAGTCAGCGAATCGCGACTTTGCCAGCGAACTTGACCGGTGGCCGAAAACACAAACGCCAGAAGCAGTAAAATCAATAATCTTCGCATAAGGCAGTAAACGTTAGTTTATTTCCAACGGCTGACAAAGATACTATACGGTCGTTTTTGATAGAAGTTGTAAACTTAAAAGTCGACTTCCGATTGGCTTCAATGCCTGATTGAAGTTGAATATCAGAAGCCAGCAAATCATCAGAAACCTTTGCATACTTAATAAAATAGGAACTCTTTAAATAGATGTAAAAAGGTGCTGCAAAATCCTGTAAAAACAGGTGAAGTGATCTGTAAACATTATGCACCGGTATGGTATCTGTAACCGTAAGATTGGGATAAAACCCTGAAATCACTTTGTAATTCGAAAGATAAAAGTAATAGAGCAATGAGTTTCTTGATCCGGTGTAGTTGGTAAAATAGTGTATGTTTCCGGAATTGTAAAGCCAGGCAGATGCACCGGTATTAGTACATTCAATATAGCTGTTGTTGTATTCATCGGTTTTGACCTCGAATCGATGTTTACCATTCAGCCATTTTGGGTTTGCATCGTTTACCAAGAAATCAAGACGCAATCCGGGCAAAAAATGGTATGCTTTAAGCAGCGATGTATGTGTCCGTATATTGGATACCAACTCGTTTAATTCGGGAACATCGCTTGTTCGAAGTAAAAGCTCACCATCTTGCCGGACAAGATAATCGGACAGGGGATACCGCAGGGTTTGACTTCCGATGTGGGCGGTTGTTTGAACCTGAAAATGCAGGTGGGGATAGGGAGATCTACCAGAATTTCCGCATAATCCAATAATATCGCCTTTGCTAACACGATCGCCCGGTTTCACTTTGATGGAATTGGGCATCAGATGGCTCACCTGGGTATACAGGTAATCCGTGTGCCTTATTACCACACTGTTTCCCCAATTTTGTTTCAAATTACTATCGCCCAATAAATTGTCCGGAATTCCATCCAAAACATCGGCAACAATTCCATCGGCAGCTGCAACAACCGGTTTTTCGTAACAGTAATAATCTTTAAGGCTTAAACCATTGCCCCGAAATTGGCTGCCATCTTGCCCGGTCATAATAAAATCAAGAGCATCAGACCACGCTCCCTTATGAGTGTATTCGCCTTCATAACCCTGACTAATCTTCCACTCACCTATGACCGGCAGTCCGATAGACAGGGTTCCTGCCGGAAGAAATCGCGCTGTATTGGTTTTGTGCTGGTACAGATTTTTCTCTGGACTGAATTGCTGAATAGGCGTCTCAATCAACCGGGTGCCTTGCGATTTTCTAAGCTTAAGAACGTACAAAAAGGTGATAACAATCAGATTGAAGGGCAATGCATATACCCCCAATTGCAGTATTGAAAATATCTTCTGCACACTTAAGGCAACAACGATTACCATTGGTAGTAACAACATGAGCCATGCATAAGACCAACGCGATGGAAGGATAAAGAATCCACCCAAAGCAATCGCCGTTAAAATATAGTTGAAGCCAATAAAGCTGTAGCCAAGGTAGTCAATATCAGCACCTGTTAATCGGTAAAAACCCCATGCCAGACCAAAACCTATGATAGACAAGCTAAATGCAATTCTCGAATAAATTAATAACCCCAAGGCTATTAGGGATCCGGATAGCATATTGTATTGAAAGAAAATGGCACCCAATGAGTATAAATAGGTACGTACGGGAACGGGTTGAATGAAACGATCAAAGAAATCAACTGCATCAACGAGTAATTTGCCCCCCAAAGCATACAACTCATTGTTGAAATAGACCCCCCTTACACTCAGTCCCAATGAGGTAAATTCACCGGAGGCAGAAGTAATCAGCCATATACCGAGCAAAAATGGCACCGAAAGGTAAGGAAGCCCATACTTATAAAGTACGCCCTGAAGCGCCACAGCAAAGAGGAAGGTAAGCAAAGCTACCACCACCAGTATTGAATAAAACGCAACACCAGGTTGATACGCAAGACCAAACCCCAGGCCTACCAATAGTCCATTAAACCCATAATAACCCTTACGCAAATACCAATCACTGTACCCCAGAGAAGAAGCAGCCAGATTACCGGTAAGGACAGCTATGGCTCCAGCCGCACCCACATGCCGGTCAATAAAGCTAACTGCCAGTAATATGACTGCAAACCAGCGGTTATCGGAAAAAAAGACCTGGGCATAGCTTGAAATAAAGCCTTCGGTCTGTAGTTTAAGAAAATTAATCAGCGATTTCATTCGGTAAGAAATTCAGGCACCCGCTCATACATTTTAAAGGTATCTAAATTTTCGTTTTCCCGGATAATGTAATCATTCCCATCCATCCCAAGCAATACAACTTTGGGCCTGTAGGTAATGAATTGCAGCCATTGGGTCATGTTGTAGGCGCCTACCCTTTCTACGACAACCGGATCGCCGGGCTGCAAAAGAGGAAAGCGAACAGCCTGCCGGATTACATCGATATTCATACACAACGGACCACAAATCTGCGTGTCCTCGGCATCAGCATTTACCGGAACCGCAGCATGGATAATATGTTCGTACCAGAATGAAGTAAACAAGTGGTTCACCCCAAAGTCAACAATCATACTTCTGCGACCACTTGCCATACGTTTATTGGCAACAACGCGGCCCAGAAGGTATCCGGCGTCATCTATCAGAGCTCTGCCTGTTTCCAGAATAAGCAACGGCATCTCATCCTGTCTGATATCGGAATTCTGAAGAGCACCGGTAATGGCCATTGCGTATTCATCGAAGGAGGGACAGGTATCTGTTCCCGGCAAGTAGGCACCCTTAAGTGTATTGGAGGTGGCAAACCCACCACCCATATCAATGTATTTTATGGCATGGCTGAATTTCCGGCTGGTACGCACTGCCAGCTCAGCCATCTTGGCGGTAGCCATCGAATATCCAGCAACACTCATAATGTAAGTACCAATATGAGTGTGCAAACCCACCAATTCGAGCGAGGGGGTTAGCATTATTCGATTGATGGCATTCCATGCCTCGCCATTCTCATAGTTGAATCCGAAGCGTTCCCACTGAGGATAGATACCTGTATCCATGTTCACCCTAATGGCGACTTTAGCCTTAACATCCATTGTTTGGGTAAGCGAGATAATCTGGTAAAGTTCATCAAAGTGATCGATGTGGATAAGCGAACCTGCCATTATAGCCGACCTTAATTCAGGTTCAGCCTTGTGAGGACCATTGAAGATGATTTTAAGCGGATCGACGCCATTGCTGAGCGCTTTCTCGTATTCAAACCATGAAACTACTTCGGCCCATGCGCCTTCCTGATGGTAAATCCGGCAGACTGCATCGAGGTAATTGGTCTTATACGACCAGGCCATCTGAACCTTAGGGTATCTGCTTTCAAAGGCCTGAACCAGTTCACGGTATCGTTCGCGAATAATAGTCTCAGACACAACAAAAAGAGGTGACCCATAAGTTGAAAGCAAATCATCGACCCTACGCCCCTCTATTTCTGTCTTTACATCAATGCTGAATTTTGCACCAAATTTATCAGGCAAGCCGCTTTGAATACGGTTAATTACCGGTCGTTCATATTTTAATTTTTCCATATCTGGTAGTATTAATAACTTTGTGATGTGTCTATTTTGAGACAAATTCGCCCCCCATAGTGATGGCTTCAAATTGAGATATATCGCCCAACATATCCCAGGAGTAGCGAATAAACATTTTTCCTATTTCGTAATGCTCCATAGTTGGAACATCCATACCCATGGCAAGCATCACCAATGCCTCCGGAATGTTCTGACCGGCTCCAACAGCCAAGTAAACCCAGGCAGGAATTCGGGGGTTAATTTCAATGAGGTAGTATTCCCCCGATGCGGTTTTAATCATCTCCAACTCCATGCCTCCCCGCCAATGCGTATTGGAGATAATGTTCCGGGTTATTTCGAGCATTTTCGGATCGTGGATGGTTATACCTCCCCAGGCTTTGCCTTTATCCGTGATATATTGTTTGCGCATAGATACGGCACCTACAGTTCGGCCCATTCCGTCGCCAAGCGCCACGACATTAACTTCTGTACCTTTGATATACTCCTGAACAATTACCGGAAGACCCCACTTTCCCATAATTTTCATGTAATGAGAAATTATCTGATCTGAGTTGTAGGCTATGTAGGCATCGTAAAATTTACCCTTCACCAATACAGGATAATCAAAATCATCGCGCAAGGAAGGCACATCGTTCAAACTGGTTATTTCGCGGGAATCGGGAACTTTAACGCCATATTTTTTACCGAATGCCGGAAGATTAGCCTTACTTCGCTCTTCGAGTTGTTCGAGAGTGGGCAAGAACGTCCTTATCCCATTCTGCATGAGAATGTCTTGAGCTTTAATAAATGAATATAATTCAGCGTCGAAATTTGGAACAATCAAATCAATCTTTTCCCTTTGGTGAATCTCAAGAATTCTGTTCAGAAAAACCTTGCTCCCCGAGGATGGGTAAGGAATAAGGTACGATTTATCGGTAATTCCAGGCATATATATACCCGGCTCCAGATTTTCGTATGCCATGCCGATAATTCGTGCATCAAGTACTTTAGATTCTCTAATGCCCCGGATTACTGGCACACCGGGTCCCGGATTATCGGTATTGTTGAGGCCGGTTACCGCGATATGAATAGGGATTTTATTGCTCATAGTGAATCATCTGTTAAATTGTGATGCCGCAGCATAGCCAAAAAATCGATCATGTTCTTTTCTAGAATTATTTCATCAACATCGTAACGCTCAAGAATCTTCATTTTGATTGATTCCACCAACATACCTTGTTTGAGCATAAAGATTATCTCCCTACCAACGGCATTGGTAGTGTAGGAATCCCCTGTATTGGGATCGAATAGAAAACCATTATCATTAATGGCAATAGATGATTTTAACTGCATTTTTTTTGAGTTTTAGGTTAAAAACCAATAAGTATTAAACGAATCACACAGGTTGATATTCTGTTGCCCCTGGATCAAATATACTATACGATGGCTCGACAAGTAATGTTTATTCAATAAATGAATCATTACGGTTTTGCCAACCTCTACCATATCGACCGCCAACCCGGCCGGTTCCTGCCTGTTCAACAGACACCATTTCAGAAAACAATGTATACAACTGTTCGCGTTGAAGGCTATCGCAAATTTCCTTCATGCTCAGATAGTAGTCTACGGTAGCATCTTTGAGTTCTTCATGCAGCAGACCAAAGTTCCCGTTGATTGCAGATAGTCGATCACTATTGGATTCATTCTGCCCCAGCTCATCAACCATCTGAATACGCAAATTATTTAAATCAGCTGCTATCCGATTGGCTGTTCTGTTATATCTGCGGTGCAAATTGCGAAACGATTGAGCTTGAGATTCTGTCAGATTTAGGTTCTGGATAAAAAAAGCAGCATTTCTAACGGTATCAATGTCGCCCTGCTTACTGGTGGTTACCTTTAATGATCCTGTATATTTGACCTTGTTGTAAAAAAGCGAAGTGATAAGAGTGAGATTTACCGCGAATGAAACAATCAACAACCACTTAAGATTTCTATATCGTGCATTTGTTATCATGACTAATAATTGTTATTCAAGAATAGATTGTTCAATGGATTCAAATCTGATTTCATTTATAAAGCCGGTTATGTCTTGACTATAGAGTTGATTGGTTACCGAAAAATATTTTCCAAGCATGACACCGGAGTAAATAGCTGCGACAAGGATTACCGAATAGATAACAGGCTGTAAACGAGTACTCCAGCCAGGGTAATTCTGATGTTTTTGCATACGACCTACAATACGGGTATAGAGGTAAGGAGTAGGTTCCACCGCACGGTCCTCATTCAGAAGCTGAGCATATCGACTGAAAATATGCACCTTCTCTCTGCAAGAAATGCAGGTTTCGAGATGACTGCTCACCTCCTCACGACTCATTACAGTCATTTGATCTTCCATTGCATAATCAAACAATACATCTTTGTAGGCATTGCACTTCATGGGTGTAGTTTTAATGTAAGACACAATATTCCGAAATTACTTGCGGTCACTTTAGGATAATTTATGATAGTTGACCAATCTCTTCCTTAAATTCGATTTTGCCCTGTGGAGCAAAGATTCCACACCTGAAACAGATGTTTCCATAACGTCAGCAATCGCTTTGTAAGAAAGCAACTCATATTTGTTTAAAAGAAATGCTACTCTCTGGTTTTCGGGCAATGCATCAATAGCCTGGTGAAGAACACCAGAAAGTTCCCTGGCCTCCAACCTATCTGTTGCCAATTCATGGTCAGTGATTGAGGTTTCAGTGCCGAAAATAGTTTCCAGTGGTTTTAATAATTTCCGATAGCGATTCTTTCGAATCATATTTAACGACTTATTTACCGAAATTCTATAGATCCAGGTCGACAACTTTGCATCGCCTCGGAATTGGCGACAGGATCTGAATACCTCGATAAAAACTTCCTGAGCCAGATCATCAGCATCGGCAACATTATGCACCAGGGCATAGCAAGTAGTGAAGACCATCTTCTGATGGTTTTCAATCAATATTTTAAAAGCTTTTTCGTCGCCATTCTTGAGACGCTCAAGCAACTGCTCTTCTGTCACAAAACTAAGTTCAGTAATTATTGTATAAAATTAAGACACACTTGTACACGAATTCCTTCGCTCGCTATCTATTTTTAGCAGCATATGTTCTAAATGCTTTTGCAGTCGAAGGTCAAAAGATTGTAAGCAAAGACTTTGCAGCTACAGTTATCAACATTTGTTCATAACTCCAGTTGATAACGCGTGCATTTCTTCGGCTGGTTTATTTTAAAAAATACGATGAATCTATTTATATTTGATACATCAGGTGAGCGATAAAAAGCTGCTCCGTCAACAAGGAGAAAACCAGCAGTCCTTAATTGGACAAGCAGTTGGATCGTACGGTTGAAAAACCGCTTGGTTGAGGAGCCGAAGTTGTCAGAGGTGATGAAAATCGCCGGATGACGTCGCCAACAAAAGCCGAAAGGCGTTCTTTGGAGGTTTGAGCGAAGATGGTGGAAAAGTCGGATACTGCTTCGGCAGTTACGAAACTATCCGGGTTGGGTAGATGTTTCGGCAACTACAGCACCCCCGGGAAGAGTCAGAAATGACAAATCCCGCAAAACCATTCAGCACTTCGTCCGGGAAGGTGGAGTTATCGATGCAAATTGATGACAACAGCCAGCGGACATCCGGAAGATACGATGGTAACAAGTTGTATCCAAAGGACATGGGCAGCAGACACTACCGGTTAACCCCGGAAAGTCAGAAGCCGGCTG
>DIUI01000024.1 GCA_002428215.1 Prolixibacteraceae bacterium UBA6162 | reverse complement strand
CAGGAGGATAAAGGCGATTGTCGATGTTGGGAATCTGAGCTGCCGTAAATGCCACCACCTGATATTCATCGTTGTCACGAAACCAGGTATTAAAATTATGAAAGTCACGCCCGGCAGCGCCTAAAATCAGGACTTTTTTGGGCTTCATACTATGGGGTGTTTGTGTCGTAAAATTTACTCCATTAACCCCGGTCAAAATACGACAACCCTCATAATCTATATAAGTTGCGGGTGTTAAAGAACATTTTTAACTACTTTGCGTTTGTTTGCCTAGATAACACAACATGAACTTTCTTGCACATTTATACTTGTCGGGAGAATCGGTCGATATCCAGATTGGAAACTTTATCGGCGATTATGTGAAAGGAAGCCAATACCTCAACTATCGCGAATCGGTTAAAGAAGGAATTCTTTTGCACAGGGCAATTGACCATTACA
The DNA here is from genome assembly GCA_002428215.1 of Prolixibacteraceae bacterium UBA6162. The sequence goes on along the minus strand of DIUI01000024.1, from coordinate 11,770 downwards.
CCGACCAAAGTATCTGGGTTTCACAATCTAAAATTTTCTTCCAACCCGCTTACCGACGTTATGCCGGTATTGTATGTGATCTCCTTTACGATCATTTTCTGGCACAGGAGTGGACAGGGTACTCCACTCATTCATTGCGCCAATTTACCAGTCGCGTGCATAAATCTCTGATGCGAAATTACCTGATACTTCCTATAAGGGTTCAACAATTTTTACCATTCCTGATTCAGAACAAAAGGCTGGAATCGTATGCGACGAAAGAAGGTCTATACAAGGCATTGGAAGTTATGGCGAAATATACATCTCTGCCCCCTTTGCAAGATGAGGCTTTGAGGATTTTATCCCTTCACCAGACAGACTTACTGGAACATTTCAGACAGTTTATGAAAGAAGTGGTTACTTTCGTTGAACAGGATAAAGGCATTCGGATTCTCAAACCTGAAAATTCGCACCTACTTTAAGCCGTAGCTAAATTATACCCACTCGTCGGAAAGCACCTCACCCCGAACACTTACCACAACAGATTTAACCGGCACATTTCTGTGCGCTGCCTTGCGGGCCATTTGTACCATATGGATAAGACCGCCACAGCAAGGAACTTCCATAATAACCACCGTAATAGTGTTTACTTTTGCTTCATCAATGAGTCGGATAAACTTCTGCACATAGGTTTCGGTACTCTGATCCAGTTTTGGGCAGGCAATCACAATCTTTTTATTTTGGATAAAGGTATTGTGAAAGTCACCATGTGCAAATGCGGCACAATCAGCGGCAATTAAAAGATCGGCGCCAGCAAAATAACCAGCTCCCGGATTGATCAGATGTAACTGAACAGGCCACTGAGCAAGTTTAGAATCGGCCGCTGCTGCAGGCCTTGCAGAAGCCATCGACATGCCACCCGCAGCAAAGGTTTGTGGAGCCGAACCAGGACAACCACCACCCACTGGTGCTACAGGTTTCTTAGCGTCCCCATGCATAAACGCATGTACCTCGGCAATGGTAAACGGAATGGAATCCTGGTTGTTGCGTATCCAGGTGAGTGCCTCTTGTAAGTAACCGGTTTCTCCATGCCCTCTCAGATGCTGAAGATGGGCAAATACTGTATTCTTGCCGCTTTTTACCATCTGCGCGATTACCAGCGTTTCGTTGTAGGCCTCTGCTTCTCTTTTTTCAATAGTAATGGCACCTTCCGGACAATGTCCAATGCATGCGCCCAAACCATCGCACATAAGTTCACTTATCAAACGGGCCTTGCCATCTATTATCTGCAGAGCACCTTCGTGACAACCCGGAACACAATCGCCGCATCCATTGCACAGAGCTTCTTCTATTTTTACAATTTCTCTTATCATATTCTGTGGTTTTACTCAACAAAAGTAGCCACCATCCGTTTCATAAGTTGTATCATTTATTACAACTCAACCGAATATGCCCGATTTCCAAATGCTTTCACGTTCGCCACTTTTTGCCGGACTTCCTGCCGCAACGCTTTCCCAACTCATGGGAACCATCCCCTTTCAGGTTAAAAAATTTGCCAAAGATGTTATGGTCGTATCTTCGGGAGATGAGGCAAACCATCTTTTGGTGCTTCAGAAGGGCACCGTTAAAGGCGAAATGACCGATTTTTCAGGCAAGATTTTGAAAATTGAAAACATCGAAGCTCCAAGGCCTTTGGCCATCGCCTTCCTCTTTGGGCACAAACGGCAATTTCCTGTTACGGTAACTACCCTTACCGAAACCGAAATAGTTTTTCTGCCCATTCCTTCCTTCTTGACTCTGATGCAGGTCAACCAAAAAATTTTACTCAACTACCTGAATGCTATTTCCTCGCAAACACAGTTTTTGTCTGGAAAATTGCACCTTCTTAGCTTTAAAAGTATCAAAGAAAAAATTGCGCACTTCATGCTTCAATCCCTCGGACCGCAGGAATCTGGATTTATTTTGCAACAAACCCAGCAGGAGCTTGCCGATTTGTTAGGGGTAACCAGACCTGCACTGGCAAGGGTGCTGGGAGAAATGCAACGAGAAGGGTTGTTTATAATCGACAAAAAATCGGTAAAGATTGCTGACAGGCAACTTTTAAGAAGACTACTTAATTAGCCGGCTTCATCGAATCTATTTCACAAAACCACTATCTTCGCGCCTATAATTGTTCGTAAATTGCTATTTTCCGAACAGTTGGCCGGGTTACGGTTACCTATGCCGCTTCGAAAGATTTGCATGGCGATTCAACACCAGAAACAGAACAATATGAAACAATACAATCTTTTCAACCTTGCAATTGGCTGGTCTGCCTTTGTGATCTCTGCCATTGTATATTTGCTGACTATTGAGCCAACCACCAGTTTCTGGGATTGTGGTGAATTTATTACAACTTCCACCTTATTGCAGGTGGGACACCCTCCCGGGGCACCCATATTTATGATAGTGGGACGATTTTTTACCCTGCTCGGAGGAGGTCCGCACAATGCAGCAATCATGGTAAATATTATGTCGGCCCTTTCGAGCGCGTTTACAATTCTGTTTCTTTTTTGGACGATTACCCATCTGGCAAAAAAAATTGTTGCCCCCTCTGACTCCCTTCCCCTGTATCAAACCTTACTGATAATGGGCAGTGGGCTTACCGGTGCGCTTGGGTATGCTTTTTCCGATACTTTTTGGTTTTCGGCAGTGGAAGGAGAAGTTTACGCTATGTCTTCGTTTCTTACAGCATTGGTTTTTTGGGCTATTCTTAAGTGGGAAAATATTGCCGATGAACCACACGCCAACCGCTGGCTGATATTAATTGCCTACCTAATTGGGCTTTCCATAGGGGTACACCTTCTCAACCTACTTGCCATTCCTGCCATTGTCTTTGTTTATTATTACCGGAAATTTACCGTTACCCGCAAGGGAATTATATACGCTCTGGGGCTGTCAATTGCCATTCTTGGAGGGATAATGTACGGTATCATTCCCGGCTTTGTGACTGTGGCCTCCTGGTTTGAACTGCTCTTTGTAAACTCATTTGGGCTACCCTTCCATTCGGGAGCTTTGTTCTATATGGCAGTATTAGCCGGCCTTTTAATTTGGTCGATCTACTACACTGTTCGGAAAAATCTGGTGATATGGAATACCATAGCGGTGGCCATAACAGTAATTGTAATTGGTTATTCGTCGTTCGCCCTCATCCTAATCCGGTCGGCCGCAAACCCTCCAATGGATCAAAACAGCCCGAACGATACCTTCTCTTTGCTTTCCTACCTGAACCGCGAACAATATGGTTCGCGTCCGCTTCTGTACGGACAGAATTACAATTCGCCACTCGACGCCAACAACCGCTATACGCAGGGGAAACCCTATTATACCCAGCGCGACGGGCGATATGTAATTACCGAATATCGGTTTACCCCCAACTACGACGACCGGTTTAAAACCTTATTCCCCCGCATGTGGAGTTCAATGGATGCATCGCATGCAACAGCATACGGAGAGTGGGCTGAAATAAAGGGGAAGACCATTCGATATCAAAACGACCGAGGAGAAATTGAAGCCATTACAACACCAACCTTTACAGAAAACCTCAGGTTTTTCTTCCGGTATCAGGTTGGGCATATGTATATGCGCTACTTTATGTGGAATTTTGTGGGTCGGCAAAACGACATTCAAAGCCACGGAGGAATACTGCATGGAAATTGGATCAGCGGTATTCATGCCATCGATGGTTACCGGTTGGGAAATCAGCGTGATTTGCCCGATGCCTATGCCAGCAAAGCCCGAAACAGCTATTACTTCCTTCCCCTTATCTTTGGGTTATTGGGTATCTTCTTCCAATACAACAAAGGCAGCACCGGTCGACAGGGATTGTGGGTTGTTACCTTACTTTTTCTGATGACGGGATTGGCCATAGTAGTTTATTTGAATCAATATCCTTATCAGCCGCGAGAACGCGATTATGCTTATGCCGGTTCTTTTTATGCATTTGCCATCTGGATTGGACTTGGGGTGCCCGCCCTGTTCGAAGGGCTGAAGCGTTTTCTCCCCAACAAAGTCAATATGCTTGCTGTAAGTTTGGCCGGACTTCTTCTTGTACCTGGCATTCTGCTGTCGGAAAATTATGACGACCACGACCGCTCAAACCGCTATACTGCGCGCGACCTTGGTGCCAATTACCTTGAGACTGTGAAAGAGCAGGGAATTATCTTTACCAATGGAGACAACGACACCTTCCCTCTGTGGTACAACCAGGACGTTGAGGGAGTTCGTCGCGATGTTCGTGTTTGTAACCTTAGCTATTTACAAACCGACTGGTACATTACGCAGATGAAACGGAAGATGTGGGATTCGAAACCGCTTCCATTCTCTTTAAGGGAAGAACAATATACGCAAGGCACCAGAGATCTGATTTATCTGCTCGACGATCCAAGACTGCGCCGCGAAACCATCGACCTTACCGAAGCTGTTCGATTCGTAGCAAGCGACGACCCGGCAACAAAGCTCAGGCAGGCCAACAATGCAGCCTACATCCCCAAAAAAATCATCTCGTTTCCGGTAGATAAAGAAGCCGTAATCCGAAACAATGTGGTTCGACCAGAGGATTACGATAAAATTGTTGATACCATTTTCATAAACATGTCGAACAAGGAATATCTCCCAAAAGATGAGTTTATGATTCTCGATCTTATCGCAAACAATAACTGGGAAAGGCCCATCTATTTTGCGATTACCGTAGGCAGTAACAAATATCTCGGTTTGCAGGACTATTTCCAGCTCGAGGGATTTGCCTATCGGTTTGTTCCCATCAAACGCGACACTCCTGTTGAAGACCGTATAAATTGGGGAACTGTTGCCGCAGACATTATGTATGAAAATCTGATGCAACGATTTAAATGGGGCAACATGAACGATCCTTCGGTCTATATCGATGAAAACAATGCCAGAATGATGACCAATATCCGGAACAATTTTAACCGGCTAGCACAACAGCTTGTAGCTGAAGGGGAATACGAAAAGGCAATTAAGGTGGTTGAGCGAAACCTGGAACTGGTTCCTCCGCAAGTTGTTCCCTACGAATTCTTTTCTCTCGATATGGTAGCAACCCTCTACGAAGCAGGAGCATTTGATAAAGCTAATGCTTTAGCCGAAGCTTGTTATCAATCTTATGGGGATGTGCTGGCGTACCTGTTTACCTTCGACCGGTTCCATCTTAATTCTTATGATGTATCGGATGAGATTCAGAGGAATCTGTTCTACCTGCAAAAGCTGGAGCGAATAAGCGCGGTATTTGCCAACGACGAGATGGCCGAAAAAGCCGGAAATACACTTGAAGAGTACTACAACCGATATATCGGACAAGCCCAGCCCCGATAGGAGCTGGTCTGAACAATATTAAGTTGATGGATTGTATAATTCAATAAAATGGAAACATGAACATCTTAATTATAGGATCGGGAGGCAGGGAACATGCAATCGGCTGGAAAATTGGTCAAAGCAAAAGTGCCGGCAACCTTTTTTTCGCACCCGGGAACCCCGGCACTGCCGAGCTGGGTATCAATCTGCCCAGCGATATATCCAGATTTGACGAGATCAAGCGGGATGTCCTCGAGCATGATATCCACCTTCTGATTGTTGGCCCTGAAAATCCTTTGGTAGAAGGAATCCGGGATTATTTCGAATCGGACATCGACTTACAGTATGTTAAAATAATCGGCCCCGGCAAAGCAGGTGCCCGGTTGGAAGGAAGCAAGGAGTTCGCCAAAAACTTCATGCAACGGCACAATATTCCAACCGCCAGATTTGCCTCTTTTACCAAAGAGACCGTAGAAGAGGGATTCCAATTCCTGAAAACCCTTGAACCTCCTTATGTATTGAAAGCCGACGGACTTGCCTCCGGGAAAGGGGTTTTAATCATCGACACTTTGGAATATGCTCAGGATACTCTGTGGGAAATGCTGGTTGGAAAATTTGGCGATGCAAGCAAAACGGTTGTAATCGAGGAGTTTCTTGCCGGCACCGAGGTTTCGGTATTTGCTCTGACCGATGGAACTGACTATCTGCTGCTTCCAGAGGCAAAAGACTACAAAAGAATAGGAGAAGGAGATACCGGTTTGAATACGGGAGGTATGGGGGCCATCTCTCCGGTTCCATTTGCCAGCCCCGAATTTATGTCGAAGGTGGAAGAACGGATAATTCGACCCACCATAGCCGGACTTAAGGCTGAAAATATACCTTTTACAGGGTTTATTTTTTTTGGACTCATTAATTGCAATGGAGAACCCTACGTTATTGAGTACAATACAAGATTAGGCGACCCGGAAACCGAAGCCATTCTGCCAAGAATAAAAAGTGATTTTTTAGACATGCTGCTGGCTGCTTCAGAGAACCGACTCAGAGATTATACCCCGGAATTCCACAGCGAATCGGTAGCAACAATTGTTTTGGTCTCGGGAGGATATCCCGCAGAATTCGACAGAGGTAAAACCATTACGGGCATCGAAAATATCAACAATAGTCTGGTGTTTCATGCAGGTACCAAGCTTGAATTTGGAAAACTGAAAAGTCAGGGAGGCAGGGTAATTGCCATAAGTTCAATGGCCGAAACTTTTCAGGAGGCGCTTACTCTGTCAAAAGCGACCGCCGAAACCATACAATACGATGGTAAATATTTTCGGCGTGATATAGGATTCGATCTGTAAAGCATGATCCTTCAGCTCCTCAATAGAAAGAATTTTAATGGAATAATTTATATCCCATTGTTCGGCCTGTTGATTTGGAGTCCGACTTTTTTCGGTGAACCAACAGATTCGGCCACCCATGATTCAGCGTCCATATTTTACCAATTTCTCACCGGATGGATTGGGAACACCCCAATGCTTTCGCCACTCATAGCGTTGCTATTGACCCTTGTGTCGGCATTTGTATTGCAGCAATTTGATTCCCGCTATGGACTCCTGCAAAAAAAAACCGCCCTGCCTGCCTATCTTTTTGTAATCATTGCTGGAGGAATCGGCGATTTGCACACGTTGCATCCGGTACATTTGGCCATGCCATTGTTTTTGATGGCAATCTTCAGGTTGTTTAATGCTCAGATTTTAAGAGTTCCCTTAAAAAATTTCTTCGATGCAGGCTTCCTGTTGGGCATTGGGATTCTGATATATCCCCAGTTGATGTTTTTTTCCCCTTTGCTGCTGATGGCTGCATTTGTTTTGGTAAAAGAGCCTCAGTGGCGACTTTTTGTGATACCCTTAATAGGAATCATAATTCCACCACTGTTTCTAATTTCCATACTATTTCTTGGTGACAATACTCAGGGTATAAACAGCCTCATGGGAACCAACCTGATTTCGGATTCAACCTCGATGGCACAAATTCAAGGCAACTTGCTGATTTTTCTTGCTTTTATATCGTTGCTTCTGCTCGTGGCAGGATTTAGAATAGGGGCATTTAGCGAGGAGCGGCGAAACCTCCAACGAAAATATCACCACTTTTTTATTTTGATGATGATCAATGCATTGCCAATAATAGTGCTGGCGGGCAGAGGATCAACCAGTCATATATGGCTGGCGGCGGCTCCTTCGGCTATGTTGATAGCCATATTGCTGGGCACCTTCAGGCGCACAAAATGGGTTGAAATCATCCTTGCCATACTTTTTTTGGGGGCTTTACTACAAAACGACATAATCGTCGCTATTTTTCTACCACAATAAAAACATCCTCATCGGGCTTTGCCATATAAAATTGCTCCCGGGCATACTTCTCAAGATTATCTCGCCCCGACCGAAGTTCCTCAATCTTACGATTATCACTGGCAATCTTCTCTTTGTAATACTCCATCTGCTCCTTTAATACTTTCATTCTCTCCTTGTTTCGGCGATGGGCAATCAGGTTATTTTCGTCGAAAATTAGCAGCCATGCCAAAAAGAGCAGAATAACAACTGCATATTTGTTTTTTAGTATTTTGGGCAAACGTAGCTTAAACATCTTTACCTTTTCTTTGCGCTTTTTGAACCTTTAAGAATCAAATTTCCAAACTTAGGGCTTACATACCGCTTTGGTATTCAAGGGTGCTAATAAATATCAGAATCCCTGGGCTAAGGTAAATAAAAAACGGGAGTCCCATCGTTTGAAACTCCCGTTTTATAAACAGTTAGCCGTTTACAGCTTGTCTTGAGCAAAATTTGGATAAGTATAGTTGTGAGGTGGAACAAAGTTCTCTTTAATGGTTCGAATATTCACCCACCGCAGCAAATTAAACAACGAACCGGCTTTGTCGTTGGTTCCAGAACCACGGGCACCCCCAAAAGGTTGCTGCCCAACTACAGCGCCTGTTGGTTTATCGTTGATATAGAAGTTTCCGGCAGCATTTTGAAGCTTTATGGTATATTTCTCAATATTATAGCGGTCTTGCGAGAAAATGGCTCCTGTGAGTGCATACATCGATGTGCCATCTAAAATTTCAAGAGTTTCATCGAGTTTATCATCTTCGTATACATATACAGTGAGCACTGGACCAAAGAGCTCCTCTTCCATAGTGATGTATCGTGGATTATGAGCGAGAATTACTGTGGGGTCGATGAAAAAGCCTACCGACTTATCACAATTGCCTCCAAACAATACCTCAGCATCCTTGTCAGTGCGAGCATTATCAATATATCCTTTTAGCTTGTCAAACGAACTTTCGTCGATAACTGCATTAAAGAAATTTGAGAAATCTTCGGGCGCTCCCATTTTTACAGTTGCCAATTCACGCCCCAATCGTTCCTTAATATCGGGCCATATGGAACGCGGAACATAAGCACGTGAGGCAGCTGAACATTTTTGGCCCTGATATTCAAAGGCTCCTCTTACCATAGCGATGACAAGTGCCTGTCGATCAGCAGTGGCATCAGCAAAGATAAAATCCTTACCGCCGGTTTCCCCTACAATGCGAGGATACGATTTATACTTATAAATATTTTCGCCAATTCGTTTCCATACAGATTGGAATACTCCGGTTGAGCCGGTAAAATGAATGCCGGCGAATTCGGGATGTTCCATAACTGCAGCTGCAGCGACAGGACCAGACACAAACACAAGGTTGATAACTCCATCCGGGACGCCCGCTTCACGAAACAGGTCCATTATAACAGCAGCCGAGTAGACAGCCGTTTTTGAGGGCTTCCATACGACAACATTGCCCATTAGAGCAGGTGCTGCAGGCAGATTGCCGGCAATTGAGGTAAAGTTGAATGGAGTGAGCGCATACACGAACCCTTCGAGTGGGCGATATTCATTGTAATTCCAAATACCACGCGCCGACTCAGGTTGCATTGCATATATGCGGGTCATTTCACGTACTCCAAACCTGAAAAAATCTGCCAATTCGCAAGCTGCATCTATTTCGGCCTGATAGGCATTTTTTGACTGACCCAGCATTGTGGCCGCATTCAAACGGGCCCTGTAAGGCCCCGCAAGAAGGTCGGCAGCTTTCAAAAATATCGATGCCCGGTGTTGCCAATCCAATGCTGCCCATTTTTCGCGGGCTGCCAATGCCGCATTAATAGCCAGGGTAACATGCGATGCATCGCCCTGATGATAATAGCCCAGGGTATGAGCAATATTGTGTGGCGGATGGATCCTTTCAAGGTTTCCGGAAGTTACCGGTTTTCCTCCTATGGTCATTGGGATCTCAATTTCGCCCGACCGCATTTCCCGGAGCTTGTCCTGCAGTTCAGTTCTTTCTGGGGTTCCCGGAGCATAGCTCAGCACCGGCTCGTTAAGTGCAACTGGCACGTTGAAAAATCCTTTTGTCATAATACCCAATATAATGTCTGTAAATTTATTTACAAATTTATAGAATTGAGTATGTGCAAAAGATAACAAATATCAGGTGCAGGCATATTTACACCATTTCCTGTTTGAGGCTACAAATTCATGAAATCCGGATTTACAAGCCCAAATGGATCTTATACCGATTAAAGACCCTTGATCCGTGCTTCCAGTAATTTAATTCTGGTTTCGGCGTCGGACTGTTTAGCCTTTTCCCTTTCCACAACCGATGGTGGAGCACCGGACACAAACTTATCGTTGTTAAGTTTTACCATGACCGAAGCGAGAAAACCTTGAAGGTACTGAAGCTCTTCGGTGAGTTTTTTAAGCTCCTCGGCCGGATTGACCAGGGTTTCATTCTCAATGTAAAAGGCCGAAGATTTTACCCTAAAAGAAGAAGCACCCTTAATCTCCTCGGTTACTTCAAACACCTTCGACAGATTAGCCAATCGTTGCACTACAGGTATAAAACCGGGTTTAAATCCTTTATCTCCCGCCTGCACCTTCAATTCAAGAATTTCCTTCATAGGCAGTCCCATATCCGTGCGCATCTTGCGTATACCGGTTACCAATGTCTTTACATCCTCAAAGTCATCGAGCAGGATACTATCGTATGGTTGCAGTACGGGGAGCTGGGCTACCATAATACTATCGCCTGGCTTTCGCTGTGTAAGTAGCTGCCAGATTTCCTCGGTAATAAACGGCATGAACGGATGTAAAAGCCTCAATAAAAGATCGAATCGTTCAACAACGCCATTATAAGTAGCGGAGTCTATTGGTTGTTGGTAGGGCGGTTTAACAATTTCGAGCAGCCATCCAGAGAACTCATCCTTAACCGTGGTATAAATGAGCATCAAAGCATCCGAAATCCTGAATTTGTTAAAGTGGTCGTCGAGGTTTGCAGCTACATTGCTTAGTTTATGATCAAACCATTCGAGCGCGAGCTTTGAATGTATAGGCTGCTCAATTTCTTCGGAAATCTCCCAACTCTTAACCAACCTAAAGGCATTCCATATTTTGGTGGCAAAGCCAGCACCCTGTTGAGGCAAGCTATCATCGTACAGCAAATCACCTCCTGCAGGAGAACAAAGCAACATTCCTACCCTTACTCCGTCGGCTCCATAGCGGGCAATCAGTTCCAGCGGTTCGGGAGAATTCCCGAGCGATTTTGACATCTTCCGTCCCTGCTTATCACGAACCATCCCGGTAAAATAAACATTTTTAAAAGGAAGTTCGTTTCTGTATTCATACCCTGCAATAATCATTCTTGCCACCCAGAAAAATATGATGTCGGGAGCAGTAACGAGATCACCGGTAGGATAATAATATTGAATTTCTTTGTTCTCCGGATGGTTTATACCATCGAATACCGAAATTGGCCAAAGCCAGCTGCTGAACCATGTATCCAACACGTCCTGGTCCTGATGTAAATTTTGAGATGTCAGATTGGGATTTCCGGTTTTTTCGCATGCGAGCGCCAGCGCCTTTTCCGCATTCTCGGCAACCACAAAATTGCCATCTGGAAGATAATAGACTGGAATACGGTGCCCCCACCATAATTGTCGGCTAACATTCCAGTCCTTAATGTTGCCCATCCAGTGCTTGTATATATTTTTGAACTTGGGTGGATGGAACTTAATATTGTCGTTCAACACATTTTCAAGTGCCGGAACAACAAGTTTCTCCATATTGAGATACCACTGAGCCGAAAGTTTGGGCTCTATAACAACATCGGTTCGCTCTGAGAAACCAACCTTGTTGGTATAATCTTCAATAAATGCAATATTCCCGGCAGCCTCAAGAATAGGAATAATCTTCGACCTTACTTCAAATCGGTCTTCTCCAATAAACATGGTCGCCTTATCACTAAGGGTGCCATCTTCATTAAATATATCAATCGACTCAAGATTGTGCTTCATTCCCAACAAGTAATCGTTGGGATCATGTGCCGGAGTAATCTTTAAACATCCGGTTCCAAATTCCA